>JBEBIR010000213.1:0-6370 GCA_040080315.1 Gemmatimonas sp. | reverse complement strand
CAGACGCTGCTAGTCTTTGTCTCTCGTCTTCAGTCTTCCGTCTTCCGTCTGTTGTTCAATCACGCACTGCCAGTCTGCCCACGGATCTCTCCCGCAGGAAACGCACTCGAATGCACATTCACGTAGGCGTTGCCGCCCTCCAGTAGCAGCATCAGCGCATCCAGCGTGATCGGCGGCTGCGCGCCGATCGCACGGATGTTCGCGGCCGTAAACGTTCCGGTGAGCACGCCGCTGCTATTCGGCAATGGTGTTGGCATCAGGTCGACGATGATGCCAGCCGCTTGTGACACGGTGGCCGGCGCGTGAATGTGCAGCCCGGTCGGTGCGCTGGCGATGCCTTGATACGTGACGGTAAACGAGACGGTCGCACCGCTGCGCGTGAAGACGGCCGCGCCGGTGGCCGTACTGTTGTTCGGTGTCGGTCGTTCGTTCGCGCCGTTCATGAGCGCGAGAATGCTCGGTGTCGCCACGATGACACTGCCATTCATGCCCGCATGCAGTGTACACGTGTAACCGAACGTGCCCAGTGTGCCGAAGGCGCGGCTGATTGACCCGCTCGTCGTAACGGGAATATCCTGCGGGGCCCCCGTTCCCGAGAAGAGCACATTGTGCTCGCCGCTGAAGGTCCACGTGACGTTACCGCCGACGGCGACCGTGACGGACGTTGGCGTGAAGGTGTTCGACGCCGTGGCACTGACGGCGGCCGACGAGGCGGCGGAACTGGGAGTGGCCACAGTCACGGCTGCGTTGGCCGTGGACGTCACGCCGTCGCGCGTGAGCGATGCGGTGATGGTGACCGCGCCCGGCGCGATCGCGGTGACCGTGCCCGCGGCGTCAACAAGGGCTTTCGTCCGGTCGCCGGTCGTGAACGTCGTCCCACTCGCACCGGCGATGACTCCGTTGCGTGCATCGCGCGCGGAGGGGGCCAGCGACGCCGTGGCACCGATCGCCAGCGTCGGCGCCACCGGAGTGATCAGGAGTGTGGCAAACTTCTGCGCGACGTCAACGACCAGTGTCGCCTGCACGGTGCCACTGGTGGCGGTGATCGTCGCGGAGCCGTTCCCCACTGACGTAATGGTCGCGCTGCTGCCCGCGCCACTGACGGTGGCCACCGATGCATCGCTCGTGGACCAAACGATCGCGGCGCCGGCGATGGGATTCTGGCTCGCATCCCGCGCCACCGCGGTCACGGTTCGTGTTTCCGTGAAAGACACAAACGGACCGCTCGCCGCCGCCGTCACGGTGATCGATGCCACCGGTACGGTGGGCTGGGTGGTGCCGTCACCGCCGCCGCCGCAGGCCGCAGCCAGCAGACAGCACACAATTGCCGCCGCCCGAGTTCCGAATCGCATTGGGTTTTCTGGTAGGGGAATAGTCGTCAGAACCACATGAGTGAAACACCTGCTGTCGCCAGTCCCATTGAGGCCAAGGCAACGTTTCGATGCGCGCGCGCGTCGGACGGTCGTCGCTTCACGGCCTTACTCGCAATCAGACCGGTGGTGACGAACCCGATATCAGCTCCCAGCATGGAGAGCACATGCAACACGCGTCGCTTACCGCCGGCGCCGTCGCGGCGCGCTTCCCACAGATTCCACAATCCGGTGGTGGTATTCACGGCGAAGAGCGTTCCCACGCCAAGGGCGACCGCTTGATGGTTGCGACGCAGGCCAGCGTCAATTGGCACACGACGCGTCCCGTCATAGACGCCATCCTTCTGCGAGAGCAGCCGTTGCCCCAGGACATACTGGCCGGCAAAGAGCGGAAGCATCACATAGCTCCCGTAGCGATGCGTCGTGAGGCGCCGATAGTACCAGTCGGACAACGTGACCGCGCGTCGGCGGCGTGTCGTGTCTTGAACCGCACCACCGTCCGGTCGTTGAAGCGCCACTGGTCGGACGTCAAATCGTACCGTGTCTATCGTTGCGGGCAATGTATCGGCGATTCGGATCGACGAAATCGTCGTTGACCAGGAGAGGGCCGCGCACAACGCCGCGAGTGCACAAGGCAACGGAAGTCCTCGGAGGGATTGGTACGAAACCACGTGTGCGACTCCAACATCACAAACGACCAAGACGTCACAAATTCTCCGAACTCAGCCAATCCGCGCCAATTGGGCGAGCACAGCGGCGGCAGAGATCGGTCGCTGTTGTGGATCCGCCTGCGTGAGCCACGCCACGAGGTCGTTCAGAAGGGGTGGCACGCCGCGTGTCGCCCGGAGCTCCAGCGCGACGGTCGCCGTCGGTCGCGTGACACGCGCCGGAGACTCGGCCAGCTTGCTCGCCAGAAACGCCATCGGGGTATCGGCGCCGGATGGGGTCGCGCCCACCAGACATTCGTGCAACACGATGCCAGCGGCGTATAGGTCGGTGGCGACCGTGGCCGGACCACCGATGAGTTGTTCGGGAGCCAGATACTCCGGCGTGCCAATGATCGCCCCGCCCAGACGGCCCGACACGTCGGCGCTGGTCGGCGCCATGATGCCGGGCGTTCGCTGCGCGCTGCGCACGACACGGGCCACACCAAAGTCCGTCACCTTCAGCACGCCGTTCGGGCCGACCAGCAAGTTCTGGGGTTTGATGTCGCCATGCACGATCTCCTGTTCGTGCGCCGCGGCGAGTGCGCGCATCAGTTGTCGCGCCAACGAGAGAACGGCCGGAACGGGCAGTGATCCGCGCACGCGAATGACCGTTGAGAGCGAGGCGCCCTCGACGTACTCCATCGTCAGGAACGGAACGCCGTCACTGTCGCCGATGTCATGCGTGCGCACGACATTTCGGTGTGTGATGCGTCGGGCCATGCGCAGCTCGTTTCGTAACTGCTCTTGTGCGACACTGTCCGCCGCGACCATCTCGGGCCGGAGCAGCTTGATCGCCACGGCCTCTCCCAGGACGCGGTCGCGAGCGCGATAGACAACACCCATGCCTCCGCTGCCGATCATCGCCTCGATGCGATAGCGATTCGCCAGCAGGTATCCGCGCTGCACCATGACATTCGGCGCCACGCGCGCCGCCGTTCCACCAAAGGACAACTCGCGCGCCGAGCCACGTCGGACCGGCTTCGCGTCGGCGGCCTGCTGGGCATCGCGGCGCGATTCGTCGACGGCGACTGCGGCCGCCGTGGTCGCGCTCAGCGAGTCTTTGTCACGAAGGTCAACCAGCAGCGCATCAAACGCGCGCGCGAGCGATCCGATATCCCCCGTGCTGTCAACATCGGCGGCGACTGACGCCTCCGACGCGGCGTAGTTGCCGTCCGCCGCTCGACGCACCGCCACCGCTAGCGCTCGCACAGGGCGCGTCACACTGCGCGCCGCAATCCACGCGGCCAGAAGCGCCATTACAAACCCCAACGCTCCTGCGGTAAACAGCGACCGTCGCACACCGGCCAGCGTCGCCAGCGCCCCATCGAGCGGCCGCAGCACCACGAATCCGCCGATCACATCGCCGCCCGCGGTAGCCCACGACGCCGATTGCGACCTCCAGGTGACACCAGCCAACGTCAGTTCGCGTTTCAGCGGGCGCGTCATCGGCGCATCGAGACCAGTCCGGACGTCCGGCGCGACCAGGCGTGCGATCCCATTTCGCACGTCCGCCGTGATCGGCAGCGTCGACGCGACAACCTGTGGGTTGCCGCCTGCATCGCGCGCAAAGAACACGATCTCGCTCGCGGTGGCTGATCGAATATCGGCGATGAGCAACGAATCGATCACCCGCGTGGCCACCAATACCCCAAAGGGCGCGCCATCAGGTAGCGCGACCGGGACCGCAGTCGCCTGAAAGAGCAACGAATCGCCCGACGCACCGAATCCACCGGAGACCTGTCCGCGCAGTGCACCGGACACGAGGGGCACCTGCCCCAGATCATCGCCGACGGCGGACGGTTCGTCGGACTTCGCGAGCAACACGCCGTGACCGTCGGTGATGAACACCCATTTGGCGTCCAGTTGCTCGACCGCTTCAAACGTCTGATCAAGGATATCGTCGCGACGGCGCTCAGCGACGAGGGTACGAAAGTACGGACCCTGCACGAACACACGCGCGCCGCCGGCCAGACTGCGCTCGCGACCGGCAAGCAACTGCGCCACCAGATCGGCCGCTTGCTCGAGACTGCGACGCGCGGTGGCATCCGCGGACCGGCGCGCCGCCGATGACGCCATCACCAACGACACCATGACCACCACCCCGACGATGATCGCGGTCCCCGCAAAGACACGCCACGTGATGCTGGAGGCGACGCGCGTGCCCTCAGTAGCGATCGGCACGCGTCGAGGCGTATGGCTTGCCAAACTTGTCGGGATGCGGCACGGGCGCGTAGCTGCGGGCATCGAGCGTGACCTTCAGCCCGACAAGTCCGTTGGGCAACACGCTGACCGTTTGCACGGACTCCGCGGCGCGTTCATGCCAGACATGGAGCCGATACGTGCCGGCCGGTACGCCGGAGAGCTGAAACGCGCCATGCTTATTCACCCGCGCCACGTAGGGTGTGTTGACCGCGAGCACGAAGTTCACCATGCGCGCGTGGATGTTGCAGTAGATCGCGTAGACGCCAGGGCGTGCGAATACCGCCGCGCGAGACGCGCCTGAGCGATACAGGCCCAGATCGAATGCGCCGAGCGCCGTGTTGGAAAACACATTGTGGCTGAACGGATCCTTGTTCGGATACGCCACGCTGCCACCGGCCCGCACAATCTGCACATGCGGAACAAACTCGCGGCCCGTCATATTCACCACCGCGTTGTCGATCGCGGAGCCGGCGCGCGCCGTGACACGGTCCGCCATCAGATAGACGACCGCCTCAGCGAGATCCTTGCTGGATTTCGATCCGCGCTCAACAATCGCGACGGTGCCCGCGACCGCGCCCTGCGCGCTGACACGGTTCGCGAGCGCCAGCGTCGCGCACCAGACGGCGATGGCGATTCGCACAACACCATGTATCCGCGACGCGTTCATCAGAGCTCGATCCCGAAGAAGAGATTGACATGCCCTGCCCGCTGACGGCCTGCCGGGCCGCGCGTGGCGATACCGCGATACTCCAGACCGAACAGCAGTGGTGACGTCGGTCGCCACTCCAGATGCGTCGCACAGGCGGTGTTGCGTTGTCGTGCGGGCGCACCGTTGTGCACGCGTTCGGTACCGCACCCCATGCCAGCCATCATCGTGGGACGCAGTTGCGCATTGAGTTGCAGCCAACCGGCCGTGCTGGTAAGTGGATCGCCAAAGTCATCACTATTGGTAGACGGTGCGAAGTTCTGTCCAATTCCCCCGCCCCCCAGCCCGTTGAGCAGTCGGCCCCGATACGCCTCGCCGCGCAGCTCGAGTCCGTGCGAAAGACCCACGCGCGCATCGGCACTGAGCGCCCAGCTCGCCGTGAGCGAATCGGCGTTCGCCACCATCCAACCGCGATGGGCGCCCAGCCCAATTTCCCCGCCGTGGTCGCCAATGCGCTGTGATGATGTCGCGTCGTGCTCAAGACCCCATTGCGCGCGCACCCGGCCTTCGACACTCGGTCGCGCCGCGCGTGGCGCCACTTCGGCGCCGGTCGTCGGATCGATGCGGTGATCATCGCTGAACGGCGTGATCACCGCTCCTTGCAGCGCCAGATGGAGCGCGCGGTCACCGGCGTGCACGACGCCAAGTTCTCTCGTGAGGCGCACCTGCGGCAACCAGTTCCAAAGATTGCCGGCGGTGGAAAAATCAGGGATGGCGATTGCGGCGACGCCCATCGGGTCGAGGTCGGAGATGAGCGGCGTATCGGCGCCGATCATCAGTTCCGTTCGCGGCCACCGCAGGAATCCGCGCACCGTGCGTACACGCGGTGTGGGATACAACGGTGTCCCCTCGCCGGTGACATTCCCATAGAAGTCGAGTTCCAGATCGGCGGTGAACATCGCGCCCAGCAGACTATCGACGCTGACTGATGCGCCCATCGTGGACTGCCGGATGGAGAAACCCACTTCCCGACCGGCCGATGATCCGTACTCACCGCCGATGGCGCCCGGCGCGCTGGCGAACACCGGAATCTCCGAACTGCTGGAGGTTGCCGTCGTGAAGAATGCATTCGTCAACAGACGCGCGTGGAGATCGAGGCGTACGCGGGATCGCAGTCGAATCTGGGTCGAGGCTTCAGTGGCGACCTGCTGTCGCAGCAGCGCCAGATCGGCCTCCGTGCGTGCCAATCGCGCCAGGATCGAGTCGGTTACTGCCGCTCGCGCCAGCGAATCACGCGCAAGAGAATCCGGACGAGGCGGTATGGATTGCGCGTCAAGCGAGGTCAGTGCCAGCGCGCTCGCGCACAACGCACCCGCGACAACGCGAGAGAAAGTAGGCAGTGCACGACGCCAGCGCGTGCCGAATCGAAGAGGTGTGTGTAGCAT
>JBEBIR010000212.1:0-6389 GCA_040080315.1 Gemmatimonas sp. | reverse complement strand
GGACAGGAGGGCCGGTTGTTCAAGCCGCTGGCGTTCACCAAGACATTCTCCATGGCCGCGGCGAGCCTGCTGTCGTTGACACTGGTGCCAGTCAGCATGGGGTTGTTCATTCGCGGCACAATCTATCGCGAGCGCGCCAATCCCCTGAATCGGTTGCTCATTCGGGTGTACCGGCCGGTGATTGAGTTCGTGCTCGCGCACCGTGGGCCAGTGATCATGGCCGGCGTCGTGGCGCTGGTGGTGACCTGGATTCCATGGACACGCCTTGGTAGCGAGTTCATGCCGCCGATGGAAGAGGGAACGATACTCTTCATGCCCACCACGCTGCCGGGAATTCCCGTGGCACGCGCGCGCGAAGTCTTGCGTCAGCAAGACGCGATTCTGAAGAGTGTTCCCGAAGTGGAGCATGTGTGGGGCAAGGCCGGACGCGCCGAAACAGCCACGGATCCGGCGGGGCTGGACATGTTCGAGACGACGATCACGCTCAAGCCGAAAGCGAAGTGGCGGGCGAACCTGACGTACGATGATCTGGTCAACCAAATGGATTCCGCGGTGCGCATGCCGGGCGTGACGAACGCGTGGACCATGCCCATCAAGGGTCGCATCGACATGCTGGCGACGGGCATTCGCACACCCGTGGGCATCAAGATCTTCGGGCCCGATCTCGGCGAGTTGGAGCGTATCGGAAAGGAGATTGAGAATGCGGTCAAGATGATTGCCGGCACGCGAAGTGCCTTCGCCGAACGGGCCATGTCAGGCTACTACCTGGACATCGATATCGATCGCGCCGCTGCTTCCCGGCACGGCGTGAATGTGGCCGATGTGCAGATCGTGATTGCCACGGCGATTGGCGGCATGACCATTACCCAGACGGTGGAAGGACGCGAACGGTACGGCGTGCGCGTTCGCTATCCCCAGGAGCTGCGCGACACACCGGAACGACTGGCGTCGGTGTTGGTGCCGGTCAACCACGATGTGAGCAGTGGCGCCGCACCCGCACCGAACGCCGCACCGATGGGTGCGACAGGTATGACGGGATCATCCACGCCGAGCGGCGCGGCGCAGGTTCCGTTGGGTCAACTGGCCACCATTCGACAGGTGGCGGGGCCAATGGTGGTTCGTACTGAGGCCGCCACGCCCACCGCGTGGGTGTACGTGGATGTGGTGGGCCGCGACATCGGCAGCTATGTGAAGGAGGCGCAGGACATGGTGCGCAGCATGATCACGCTGCCGCCCGGTTACACGATCGTGTGGAGTGGCCAGTACGAGTACATGCAGCGCGCCAAGGAGAAGATGAAGCTCGTCATCCCGGCGACGCTCGCGATCATCTTCCTGCTGCTGTACTTCAACTTCAAGAGTGTGGGTGAGACTCTGATCGTGATGCTGTCGTTGCCGTTTGCGCTTGTGGGCGGTGTGTGGTTTGTCTGGGCGCTGGGGTATAACTGGTCAGTGGCCGTGGCCGTCGGGTTCATCGCGCTTGCGGGAGTGGCCGCTGAAACCGGGGTCGTGATGCTGATCTATCTCGACCAGGCATGGAAGGCCCGCCAAGCGCGCGGTGGGGCACCCTCGGTTCGCGATCTCTACGATGCTGTTATCGAGGGAGCGGTGGATCGGGTACGCCCCAAGATGATGACGGTGACGGCCATCATGGCGGGATTGCTGCCAATTCTCTGGGGCAGTGGCACCGGCGCGAGCGTCATGAAACGCATTGCCGCACCCATGGTGGGTGGCATGATCTCCAGCACCGTGCTGACGCTCATTGTGATTCCGGCGGTGTACTCGTTGTGGAAGGAGCGTGCGGTGCGCTTGCCCTAGGGCTTACCGCCCTGTAAGCTCGCATCGGTGCCAGTGGTCTTCATCAATCCGGAGTAGGTCATGCGGTCAGCGATACTCGCTGTGTGCGCCGTGCTCGCTACGGGCGCGTCGGCAGTTGCCATGCGCACGAGCACGTCAACGCTGCCTTCGGCGCGCTTCGCCGTGGACAGCATGGCCAGCCCTGCGGGTGCGGGAAGCGCCGAACCGAATCTGAGTGTGGCGCCAGACGGCCGTGTCTACATGTCGTGGCTGGAACCCGCAGACTCCGGACACGCGCTGCGCTTTGCATCGCACGACGGAACGAAATGGACCGCGCCACGCACCATCGCCGCCAGCCGCGACTTCTTCGTGAACTGGGCGGACTTCCCATCTATTGAAGTGATGGACGGCGGACGCCTGGCGGCACATTGGCTGCAGCGCAATGGCCGTGGCACGTTCACGTATGGCGTGCGCATCGCGCAATCACGCGATAACGGCGTCACGTGGAGTGCGCCGGTTACGCCTCATCGCGACACGGTGAAGACCGAGCACGGGTTCGTGGCCATGTGGCGCGAGCGCGGTGCGCTGGGCGCGGTGTGGCTGGATGGTCGGAAGTTCAAGCAGGAAGGACACAACGCCGGCAACGAGATGATGCTGGTGGCCACCACGCTGCAACCCGATGGCACGCTTGGTCCGGAAGTGCGCTTGGACGAACGTACCTGCGATTGCTGCCAGAACGCCGCCGCGGTCACCACCAACGGACCGATCGTCGCCTATCGCAATCGCTCCGCCGACGAAATTCGCGACATCTACGTGGCGCGACGCGTGGGCGGCAAGTGGACTACCGGCGTTCCGGTGTACAGCGACAACTGGAAGATCGCCGCGTGCCCGGTGAACGGACCAGCACTTGCCGCGCGTGAGAAGCGCGTGGCGTTGGCATGGTTTACGGCGCCGAGTGACAGTGCACGCGTCAACGTCGCATTCTCTGACGATGCGGGCGCAACATTCACGGCACCGGTTCGTGTCGACGGTGGAGCGCCCGCTGGACGCGTCGATGTCGCTCTGCTGCCGGATGGCAGCGCGCTGGTGACGTGGATTGAGCGCGTGGGCGGCGATGTGGCGGCGGTTCGCGCGCGGCGTGTTGCGCGTGACGGAAAGGCCGGTACCTCCACGACGATTGCGTCATCGTCCGCCGCGCGCGCCAGCGGATTCCCGAGAATGGCGCTGACCGGAAGCCACGTGATGTTTGCCTGGACCGTGCCTGGTCGACCGTCGGCCGTTCGCGTCGCGCGTGCGCCGTTGACGGAGTTCAAGTGACGCCTTCGCGAACCGCGCTGGCCTTTGCGCTGGCCGGTGTCGTGGCAGTGAGCGGTTGCGACGAACGCACAGATGGCACTGGCGCGCGCAGCGGTCGCGTTGAGATCGGTCAACCGGCGCCCGCCTATGCCACGCTCTCGCTTGACGGCGATTCTGTGTCGCTGTCGGGAGAGCGGGGCAATGTGGTGCTGTTGAACATCTGGGCCACCTGGTGTCATCCTTGTCGCGCCGAGATTCCGGTGCTGCGGGCACTGCATGAGCAGTACCGCGCGAAGGGATTGACTCTCGTTGGCGTCAGCGTGGACACCGACGGCACCGACGAAACGATTCGCGGATTCATGAGCGAATTCCAGATGACGTTTCCCATCTGGCGTGATCCTGACGAGCGGATCTCGTCGTTGTTCCTGACGCTGGGCGTGCCGGCGACGTTCCTCATCGATCGCCAGGGCATTCTCCGGTGGAAGACCATCGGGCCCATTTCGCCAACGGACACGTCGCTCACGGCTTCCATTGAGCGCGCCTTGGGGCCAGTGCCGCTGACGCCGTGACTAGCGGGCCATTCACTCCACCTTAGTCACCGCCGTGTCCGAGTCGCGCTCGACGACGATTGTGTACTCCTTCGTCAGCGCGACGATACCGGCCACTGCTGCCCAGAATGGCGCGAGGAATGCGCCCGCCAGCCCCGCGGTCAATGGCATGTCGATCAGGGTGCGCCCGCTCGCGTTGCGCACAATGATGCGCCGCACGTTACCCTCGCGAATCAATTGCTTGAGTGTCGCCTTGAGCTTGCTGCCCGCCACTTTGATTTCGTCCATCACGACCTCGGTGCCGGAGTAGTCATGCGCCTCACATTGCGTCGGACGCCCTTACCAAACTAGGGGTGCGCCGGCTGTCGCGCGAACCGGGGCTCCTCTGGAGGCCCAACACCCCTCGCCTCACGGAGGCTCGCGCTTCTCGCATTCCGGCAACATGTTGTGCATGTGTCCACGGTCACTGAACGACTCCGCGCGTCCCTCGTCGGTCGCTACCGCATCGAGCGCGAACTGGGCGCGGGCGGCATGGCGACGGTGTATCTGGCGCACGACCTCAAGCACGATCGCAAAGTCGCCGTCAAGGTGTTGAAGCCCGAACTTGCCGCGGTGCTCGGCGCCGAGCGGTTCGTGCAGGAAATCAAGACGACGGCGGCGCTGCAGCATCCGCACATTCTGCCGCTGTTTGATTCCGGTGAAGCGGACGGATTCCTGTACTACGTGATGCCGTTCATCGACGGCGAAACACTGCGCAGCAAGCTCGATCGCGAAACTCAACTCGGTGTGGATGAAGCCGTGCGCATCGCGAGTGATGTGGCGAGCGCGTTGCACTACGCGCACACGCACGGCGTGATCCATCGCGACATTAAACCCGAGAACATCCTGCTGCATGACGGGCGGCCGATGGTGGCCGATTTCGGCATCGCCCTCGCGGTGAGCGCGGCGGCCGGTGGGCGCATGACGGAAACGGGACTCAGCCTCGGCACGCCGCACTACATGAGCCCCGAGCAAGCGACTGCGGAGAAGGAGATCTCCGCCCGTTCAGATGTGTACTCGCTCGCCAGTGTGCTGTACGAGATGCTGGCGGGACAGCCGCCGCATCTGGGCGGCTCGGCGCAACAGATCATCATGAAGATCATCGCCGAGCAACCGGCAGCGGTAACGACACTTCGCAAGTCGGTGCCGCAGAATGTGGCGGCCGCTGTTGCGAAGGCATTGGAGAAGTTGCCTGCAGACCGATTCGAAAGCGCCAAGACGTTCGCCGATGCACTGCATAATCCTGCGTTTACGGGCGGTGCGAATGGGAGCACCGTTGCGCGCACGGTGGTGGCATCGCGCCGACTCACGACAGTGCTCGCCGCCACGGCGATGATCTTCGCCGCGGTGGCGCTGTGGGCGCTCTTCCGGCCCGCTGCCAACGCCGACGCTGTTCCCGTCCAGTTCGAGTTGGTCGGCGGTCCGAACATGAGAATCCAGGGCAATTGGACTCAGCCTTTCGCGGTATCCGACGATGGACGTACGATGATCTTCAGCGCTGACACGGGCGGTGTCGATGGGCTGTGGATACGAACACTCGACGATCCGAGGCCGCGACTGCTCGAGGACACTGAACGCGGGTTTCAGCCGTCGATCTCTCCCGACGGGCAGTGGGTCGCGTTCGTGGTGGGGAATCAGCAGATCCGAAAGGTGCGATTGGCTGGCGGGGCGGCAACGACGCTGGCCACGGTCGAGGGCATAACGGCCGCTATTGACTGGCTATCCGACGACGAGCTCGTACTGGAACGATTCGGACACGGCATCCATCGAGTCGCCGCGAATGGAGGCAAGGCACAGGAGTGGATTCCTTTCGACACGACTGCCGGGGAGACGAGCCAACGCCGACCGTTCGTGTGGCGCGAAGGCGAAACCGTGAGGGTATTTTACGCCAGCTCATTCAGCGACGGCACCACGCAGCTTGCCGTCTTCGCTTCCGACGACGGCCGGCGTCAGCGGCTGAAACTCGACGGCGTCCAGGCGCTCGGCATGATCGACGGCCACCTGATTTACGCGCGCGGCGACGGCGCGCTGATGGCGGTGCCATTTGACCTTCTCGAGATGCGACTCACCGGCGCGCCACGCCAACTTCGCGAGCGCGTCAATGCGAATGGAGCGGGAACGCAAGTGATTCTCTCGCGGGGCGGCACGCTGGTGTATCAGGTGCCGACCGAGGGTGCGTCGCGTCTCGTGGTGAGCGATCTGATGGGCCGCATCATGCCAGTCGGCAATCAGATTCGGGCGTTCGGCGAGTCCCGGTTCTCTCCTGATGGCCAGCGCATCGCCGTCGACATTGGCGAATCGGGAGCGAGCGACCACAGTATCTGGGTGTTGGATCGAGCGTCAGGCCAGGCCACGCGCGTGACGCGAGGTGGCCACGCAAGACTTGTCGATTGGTCGACAGACGGACGCGATCTCCTCTTCGTGCGCAACGGAGCGCTGTGGCTGCAGTCGGTGGCTGCTGGCGGCGAACCCAGGTCGTTGGCCGATTCCGGCATGCAACTTGTCGATGCGACGCTTGCGCCGGACGGACGCTCCGTCGTCGTGCTCGGGCCGAGGTCTATCTTGCTGCGCTTGCCGCTCGGCATCGCCGCGGCCGCTGACACCATCGTCCCGCCGTATGGGACGACAACCATGCGGCCGGACGGGCCACGCGTGTCTCCCGACGGCAAGTGGGTCGCCTTCTCGCACCGCAACGAGTATCAGGTATACATC
>JBEBIR010000211.1:0-6392 GCA_040080315.1 Gemmatimonas sp. | reverse complement strand
GGTTGCGCCGACTTCAATGGACACCGCTCGTTGCTCACCTGCTATGAGGGCGACGCCATGGCTCGCAGTTGCCCGATCTGTCAGGGTGAGGGACGTGTGGCGGTGCGCCTGACGAAGTCGAAAAAGTCACTCGCCGAGATTCGCGCCGCCATCGACGCGCAGTACGGCTGAACGCGCTGACCTCAACTCATAACTCATGCTCCGGCATCGCCTGCTGCTCCCACTCGCGCTCGTGCTCGGCGCATCGTTCCTCTCGCCGTCACGCGCTGCCGCGCAAATCAGAGCCAGCGAATTGCAGAGCGTTGCGCAGACCGTGGACGGGACCACGATACGAGTCACGTATTCGCGACCACGCACCCGAGAGAGATGGCCGATCTTTGGCACAAAGATCGTGCAATGGGGCGAGGTGTGGACGCCTGGTGCCAATTGGGCCACCCTGCTGGAGACCAACAAAGAGATCACCCTCGGCGACACACGAGTGCCGAAGGGGAAGTACTCGGTCTGGATGATCGTTCGGAAAGACAGCGCGTGGACCATGCTGCTCGATCCCAAGTGGCGGCAATTTCACGAAGATCATCCAGCGCCGAACGCCACGCAGATTCGCGTGCCGCTGCGCGTAGACTCGGCCGCGATGGAAGATGTGCTGACCTGGTCGTTTCCGGCGATCAACGCGCGCGGGGGAACGCTGGCCATGCACTGGGCGCGCACCCGCGTCAGCGCGTCATTCGCGGTCACGCCAACGCTGTCAGAGGCGATGCCCGAACGCGAAGCGCTGCCGTACGTGGGGACGTATGCGCTGCGCGACGCGAAGGGGGCCGATGACGGGCGCATGATCGTGACCTATGAACGTGGTGGACTCAAGGCGCACTTCGAGCCTGAGGATTCGTACATGAAGACATTCGCGCTGATGCGCGTCGGCCCGAACGTATTCACGGCAGGGCTGTACGATGAGAAAGGCGTCATCTATGAAGTACTGAAACCCGACATGATGATCACGTTCACGTTGACCACGGGGAAGCCGGCCACGTTCGAAATGCGCAGCGACGACGACAAGTTGGAGCTCACCGGTCGTCGGCTGCCGCCGCAATAGACGTTTGCTGCACATGAGCGATGGCGCGCGAATTCTGGTGGTGGCGGCGACGGCGCGCGAACTCGCGCCATCCGACGGATGGGTGACGCTCGTCTGCGGCGTGGGGCCGGTCGAAGCGGCGGCGGCAACGGCTGGAGCCATCGCCGCGTTGAGGCCGGCCGCTATCCTGCATGTGGGCATTGCGGGTGCTCGTCGGCACCGTGCGCTGGCACCGGCGTCGCTCGTGATTGGCGACGAGTCGCGATACTGCGATCTGGACATTCCGGCGGAGTGGTCCCCGCGCTCCATCCGTGCATCGCCGATGCTGGTGGCCGCTGCGCAACGGGCATTGCCGGCGGCGGTCACGCTTGTCATTGGCACCAGTGCGCGCGTGGGCGGAACCACCGGCTGCGACGTGGAAGCCATGGAAGGGTTTGGCGTGCTGCGCGCTGCGCAACTCGCCGGCGTCCCGGCGATCGAAGTTCGGGCGATATCGAACGACATTGAAGAGGCCGACCGCGCGCGCTGGCATTTCGACGCAGCCTTCGCGGCGCTCGCCAGCGCGACGCCAGTTCTGGTCGCGGAGTTGCGGCGGGCGATCACCGATGCGTGAGTTGACGTTCGGCTTCTCTCCGTGCCCAAACGACACGTTCGCGTTTCATGCGTTGGTGCACGGTCTGGTGGATGCACCGCTGCGCATCTCACCGGTACTGCTTGATATCGAGGAGCTCAATCGCCGCGCGCACCACAGCGAGTTCGATCTCACCAAGTTGAGTGTGGGTGCCTTCGCAAGTGTTGGCGACCGATATCGCCTGTTGCGGAGCGGCGCGGCGCTGGGCAAAGGTGTGGGGCCACTCGTGGTCACGCGCACGCCGAAGACACTCGCCGAGGCAGTGCGGGGGCGCTTGGCGATTCCCGGTCGTGAAACGACGGCGTATCGCCTGTTGCGACTGGCTGCGCCCGCGCTCGATCAGATCGTGGAGATGCGCTACGATCGCATCGTGCAGGCCGTCGTAAACGGTGATGTGGACGCGGGGCTGATCATCCATGAGAGTCGCTTTACCTATGCCGATCATGGACTGGCGCGCGTCGTCGATCTGGGGGCCTGGTGGGAGCAGGAGACGGGACTGCCGGTTCCGCTGGCCGGGATCTGCGCGCGCGGCGATCTCAGCGCCGATGTCGTGCCGGCCCTCGAAGGCGCCATCCGCCAGTCGGTGCAGTATGCATTCGACCACCCCGAGGCGAGCCGAGACTACGTGCGGGCCAATGCGCAGGAGCTGTCCGATGACGTCTGCGCGGCGCACATCGCGCTGTATGTGAACGAATACAGTCTGGACGTTGGCGACGACGGGCTGCGCGCGATCGAGCGGCTTACTCGGACGGTTGGGTCCGACTAGGCGCCTCCTCCGCATTGCGGTCCCGGGCGTTACCATCTCCGGTATGACACCCGCATTGAAACCCAAAGAGCTGACACTTCGCGGCCTGATCCTCGGTGCGCTCATCACCACCGTGTTCACTGCCGCCAACGTGTACCTCGGCCTGAAGGTCGGCCTCACGTTCGCTTCATCAATTCCCGCGGCAGTGATTTCGATGGCCATCCTGAGCGCCGTCAAAGACTCGTCGATACTCGAGAACAACATTGTGCAGACGGTCGCCTCGGCGGCCGGCACGTTGTCCGCAATCATCTTCGTGCTGCCCGGGCTCGTGATCGTTGGATGGTGGACCGGCTTTCCCTTCTGGCAGTCGTTCCTTATCTGCGTGAGCGGTGGCGTGCTGGGAGTGATGTTCACGATCCCCCTGCGTCGCGCACTGGTTACGAACTCCGATCTGCCGTATCCCGAAGGCGTGGCGGCGGCCGAAGTGCTCAAAGTGGGATCGAGCGCGCGCGGAGAGGGTGCAGCCGACGCCAGCGAAGCCCGTGAGGGACTCACGGCGGTCATGCTCGGCTCGGTGTCGTCGGCTGGACTCGCCATCGTCGCCGCCACGCGCGTCGTAGCGGCCGAAGTGAGTGGTGTATTTGCCGTGGGAGCATCGGCCGCAAGCGGTTACAGCGTCGCGTGGTCGCTCGCGCTATTCGGCGCGGGACATCTGGTAGGCATCGCAGTGGGCATGGCTATTCTCACGGGACTCCTCATTGCGTGGGCAGTGGCTGTGCCGATCCTGACGTACCTGAGTCCAGCGGCAGATGCGGCAACACTGACGTCCAACACGATGACAATCTGGCGCACCCAGGTGCGCTTCATCGGTGCCGGCGCCATTGGCGTTTCTGCCCTGTTCACCCTGGCAACGCTGGCCAAGCCCGTGATTGCGGGCCTGGTGAGCACACTGCGCGTTTCGCAGGCCGAGTCCACCGGCGACGCTCTCGATCGGGATATCTCTCCGCGCTGGATTATTGGAATCACGATCGCGTGTCTGGTAGTCACGGCGTATCTGTCGTGGACCTTTGCCAGCAGTACCGTACTGGCCGAGCATGCGCTGGTGCTCACGCTGGTCGCCGTGCCGTTCGTCTTCATCGTCGGGTTCCTGATCGCCGGCGTCGCGGGCTACATGGCCGGGCTCATCGGCGCGTCCAACAGTCCGATCTCGGGAATCGGGATTCTCGGCATCGTCACGTGCGCGGCAATCGTTGCCGCGGTCGTGCCGCCAACCGTCGAAACACAGAAGGTGCTGGTAGCCTTTGCACTGTTCATCACGGCGATCGTGTTTGCCTGTGCGACGATCTCCAACGACAACCTGCAGGATCTCAAGACCGGTCAGTTGGTCGGCGCCTCGCCGATGAAGCAACAGATCGCGCTGATCGTTGGTGTCGCAGCCGGCGCCGCGGTGATTCCGTCGGTGCTCAATCTGCTGGCCAAAGCGTACGGATTCGCCGGCGCACCCAATCTCGATGTCGTCTCGCAGAACCCACTTCCCGCGCCGCAGGCAACACTCATTTCCGCACTCGCGCAGGGTGTAATCGGTGGGAACCTCGACTGGAAGATGATCGGCATCGGTGGCGTTGTTGGTGTCGGACTGATTCTCGTGAATGCACTCCTGAAAGCGACAAAGAAGGGGAGTCTACCGCCGCTCGCGGTGGGACTGGGGATCTACCTGCCGATGTCGGCAACCTTTGCGGTCGTCGTGGGCGCGATCGTCGGACACTGGTACAATCAGCGCGCTGCGCAGGCGAGAGAACCGGCTCGTGCCGAACGACTCGGCACGCTGGTGGCGTCAGGGTTGATCGTCGGCGAGAGTCTCTTTGGTGTTCTCAACGCGGGACTGATCGTGGCACTCGCCAGCGACGCGCCGATTGCGCTGGTTGGGGATGACTTTGCTCCAGCCAAACCGCTCGGGGCCGTCGCGTTTGCACTGCTGGCGTTCTCGCTGTATAGGTGGATGCTGCGCAAGAACGCTGAAAGGTGAACACGCGACGGGAGTTTCTGATCAAGGCGCCAGTCGTGCTGGCGAGTGTCGCAGCGGCATGCCGAGGGAGCGATCAACCGGCGTCAACGAGTGGTGGTGCCGTGTCATCGACGCCGGGGGCGCCACCGGCCTTTGGCACGTCGGTCGGGGCCGGTCCGACGGTTTCGGCCGATGATTTTGCGGCGGCGGAGAAGCTGGCACAGGTAGCGTATACGGCCGACGAGCGCGCGATGATGGCCGAGAGTTGGCGTCGCACACTGTCGTCAACGCTGGAACGTCGCGTGGGACCGCGCGTGGTGACACTCCCCTCCGATCTTTCGCCGGCGATGGTGTGGGACCCGGCGCAGGCGGTCAGTTACGCGGCACCAAGCGTCGATCGGTTTGTACGCAGTACCGTCGATCCGGGTCCGCTGCCCACGAAGGATGAGGACATCGCCTTTGCGCCGTTGACCTCACTCTCTCGATGGATTGAGCGTCGGCAGCTTTCGTCTGAGCGATTGACGCGGATCTACCTGGATCGTATCGACAAGTATGATGCGACGTTGCATTCGGTGATCTCGTGGACACGCGTTCGCGCGGAGGATCGCGCCAGAGCTGCGGATGTGGAGATTGCGGCGGGAAAGTACCGCGGACCGTTGCATGGTGTGCCATTTGGCGTAAAGGATCTGCTGGATACGGCGGGACTTGCCACGACCTATGGTGCGGAGCCCTATCGCGATCGCATTCCGGAGCGTGACGCGACGGTGGTGAAGCGACTCGAAGATGCCGGTGCGATTCTCATCGCGAAGTTGAGTCTGGGTGCGCTCGCGCTGAACGACATCTGGTTTGGCGGACAGACGATGAATCCGTGGCTGCCGGAAGAGGGTTCGTCGGGATCCAGCGCGGGACCCGGAGCCGCCACGGCGGCCGCGTTGGTGGGGTTCTCGATTGGCAGCGAAACAGGGGGCAGCATCGTCAGCCCGAGCATGCGATGTGGTGTCACGGGGTTGCGTCCAACCTTCGGACGCGTACCGCGCACTGGCGCGATGACGTTGTGCTGGTCGCTGGACAAGCTGGGTCCGATGACACGCGGCGTCGAAGACGCGATGCTGGTGCTCAAGGCCATCAGTGGACCTGACGCCGGCGATGTGTCGAGTGTCGTCAGTCACCTCGACTACGATGGCAATGCGGGCGTGTCTGGGCTTCGCGTGGGGATCTTTCCCAAATGGATGCAGGAAGCGCCAGCCACCGACGTCGATCGCGCGGCGGTTGAATCAGTGCGCACGCTTGGTATGAAGACTGTAGACCTGACGTGGCCAGACATTCCGCACAACGCACTGATGCTGATCCTGTTCGCCGAAGCGGCCGCGGCATTCGAGGAACTGACGCTATCCGGAAGGTCGCGCATGATGAAGGTGCAGGTACCGGACGCCTGGCCCAACCTGTTCCGCATGTCGCGCTTCCTGACCGCCGTCGACTTTGTTCAAGCCGACCGGTTGCGTCGGCGCTTCGCGAATGAAATGGCGGCGATCTTTGCCGAGGTGGATGTCCTGCTGGTGCCGTCGTTGCGCGACGAAACACTGACGACGAGCAATTTCACCGGACATCCGTCGCTGACGCTGCGCACGGGTTTCGTGAACGTGTCCGAAGCCCGCAGTGACTGGGCTCCTGATCCGAAAAATCCGTTGCCTCGCTTTGCCACCCCTCGCCGCGTGCCGCACGGCGTCACCTTGATTGGGCGCTTGTTTGACGAAGGGACATTGGTGCGCGTGGGCATTGCGTTGGAGCGCGCTGCGGGAGTGGCGAAGGAGCGTCCGACGCTTTGAGCCGCGCGGCCAGTTGGGCAACCACAACCGCCATCCACGGAAACGCGCGGAACCAACGGGAAACCACCGGAAACACCACTTTCTTGTGCTTGAGGTTGACCCGAAAAAGTAGACAC
>JBEBIR010000210.1:0-6398 GCA_040080315.1 Gemmatimonas sp. | reverse complement strand
CATATGACGCGATGTCACGATGCCGTTGAACTCGCGTCATATGGGCACCGACTATGCGGGCAGGGTGGGCGCGCCGATACGCGCGGCCAATCGCGGGATCGTGCGACTCGTGGACGAGTTTTTCCTGGGCGGGAAAGTGGTCTATCTCGATCACGGCGCCGGCATCGTCACGGCGTACCTGCACATGTCCGAGCACCGCGTGATGGTCGGTGATACCGTTGCGCGAGGCACGGTACTGGGCCTGGTGGGTGCGACCGGACGTGTCACTGGTCCACACCTGCATTTCATTGCGCGATATGGCGCGGTGACCATCGACCCGCAATCACTGTTTGCCACTACCTCGAGGAAAAGTCCATGATGCGCCGATGGAGTGCACTCTGCGTGTTCGCGGTCATTGCGTGCGCCGACGGCGCGCCGGTTCCGCTCATTGAGATCCGTGAGGCCTGGGCCAGGCCTGCCGATTCCGCAGCGACAACGGCGGCGTATTTCGTGATCGCAAATCACGACACCACGACGATTTCTCTCACCGCGCAGTCCTCGCCGTGGGCGGAGTCGGTCGCGCTGCACGAAACGATGCTGATGGGTGACATGGTGCACATGACACCCGTCAGTGCGCCGATGGCGATCGCACCCGGTGACTCACTGGTACTCAAGGAAGGCGCGAAGCACCTGATGGTCTCCGCGCTTGCACGACCACTCGTTGCCGGCGACTCGCTCCCTGTGGTGCTGACGTTCGGTGACGGTCGGACGGTTCGTGTGAGCGTGCTCGTCCGGTCGCCATGACGGAGCGGAAGGTGGATTCTGTGCGACCCGATGAGCAACCGTCGCACGACGCATTCCGTGAACAGTTGCTCGCGGCGACCGCGTTGCTGGCGCGCATTGCTGACGATCGAGCGCTGCTGGTGCCGATGCCAGCGCACGAGCGGCAGCAGTTTCTTGACGCGGTCGCGCTGGTGTTTCACCCCGATGCCAAGGCGCGTCGCGCGATGGTGAAGGCCACGGTGCGCGAACGCAAGGCAGCGGCCGCGCAGCGAGACGACGGCGTCTTGCACCAAACGGGCATTCGAACCCTTCGGCGACAACCCGTGTTCACCACCCCGAACGTGTATCCTCCGGAAGGATTCACGCCCGACGACGTTGGCGACACGGACGACGCGCGCGAGGCCGTCGTCCCGCAACACTGCTACATCTGCAAGCAGAAGTTCACGGCGATTCATCACTTCTACGATCAGATGTGCACGACCTGCGCGGAGTACAACTTCGCGAAGCGCACCGAACGTGCCGATCTCACCGGACGGACCGCGCTGCTCACCGGCGGACGTGTGAAGATCGGCTATCAGGCGGGCCTCAAACTCCTGCGGTGCGGTGCCCGCCTGATCGTGACCACCCGCTTCCCGCGCGATTCTGCCGCGCGATACGCTGCCGAACCCGACTTCGCCGAATGGAGTGATCGGTTGGAGTTGTTCGGATTGGACCTCCGACACACACCCAGTGTCGAGGCGTTCTGCCGTGAACTTCTGGCAACGCACGAGCGACTGGACTTCATCATCAATAACGCCTGCCAGACCGTGCGCCGTCCGCCCGACTTCTACGCGCACATGATGGAAGGCGAAATGGCGCCGCTGCACACGTTGCCCACTGAGGTGCGCAAAGTGCTGGGCACGTACGAAGGGCTGCGGGGCTACCACATGCTGCCAGAGGCCGAACGGCAGTCGCTTGCGCCGATGTCACGCGACGCGCGCGAGATGGAGGCGATCGGCCTCACACAGGCGGCCGCCCTTTCGCAAGTGAAGTTGTTGCCCGACGAACTGCTTGCGCAGCAAGGCCTCTTTCCGCAAGGACAGCTCGATCAGGATCTGCAGCAGGTGGACCTGCGCGATCGCAACTCGTGGCGACTGCTGCTGGACGAGGTGCCCAGCGTGGAACTCCTGGAAGTGCAACTCGTGAACGCGATCGCGCCGTTTATCATCAATGCGCGACTCAAACCCCTGATGATGCGGACGCCGAATCGCGACAAGCACATCGTCAACGTGTCGGCGGTGGAAGGCCAGTTCTATCGGAACAACAAGACGACACGACATCCGCACACGAATATGGCCAAGGCCGCGCTCAACATGATGACACGCACGTCGGCCGCCGACTATCATCAGCATGGCATCCATATGAATAGCGTCGACACCGGATGGGTGACCGACGAGGACACTGTGGAACTCGCCGCCCGAAAGGTGGTCGATCACCGATTTCATCCACCATTGGATATCGTGGACGGCGCCGCGCGTATTGTCGATCCGATCATCGCCGGGATCACGATGGGCGTGCACCCGTGGGGACAGTTCCTTAAGGATTACCGTCCCACGGACTGGTAACACGCAGGCGACTCCGCGCTATCGATCGGCGCCCCACGGGGCCGGCGGCGTTGGCACCGCGCGCCCGAGATCAAACTCCACGCGAATACGTCGATCCGTGCCTTCACGCCGTAGCGCGTAGGCAAAACGCTTGTCCATGGGCGCCATCTCCATCGTCCACACATTGGTGCGGGCGGCGGGGATCAGGGTGGCGGTGAACGCATCGGCGTAGAACTCCTGCTGCGTCGCCGATCCATCACTGCGCGTGTCGCCCCCATACTGCGTGACCGAGTCCTCGCTGCCGTCTGCGTGACGGTGGTCGTGCTTGAGGCGAATACCGGCGTTCGTGCGCGTGAGAACCCACGTGCGCGATCGATCGGCGCCGACATGAAATGGAATGCGAAGCTCGTTCGGTGTGCAGCGCCGAACGTGCATGATCAATTCGGAACGCCGCATGATGCTGTCGCCGGCGGCCCCCTCAGTCAGTCGTCCGGCGAAGGCGCGACCGCAGAGGGCCTGTAGTTCTGCCCAGTAGATATCCTGTGGCGAGCGGATGACCGCCGGCCGCGGTGACGGGCGGCAGCCGAATGCGAGGCAGACCGCAAGCGCGACGAGCAGTGCACCGCGTCGTTGGGCTATCACACCGACTGCGCTCGTGGTGAGTACTTCTCCAAATCCCGGCCAAGCAACAAGGTCGCCAGCACCATGGTGGCGCTGATCAGGAATGGGCTGGCCTTGCCGATGTTATCGAACGCCAGTCCGAACATCACCGGGAACGCGACGCGGGTGATGCCGCCGAACGTTTGCTGTACGCCCATGTACAAACCTCGCTCACCGCTACTGACCACGCGAGACAGCATGGCGGTGACGCACGGGAACGTGAATGCGGTGCCGAGCGGTAGGAGACCCACGGCCAGCGCCAGCATGACGTAATTGGTCGAGAACGCAATGCCCACCAAGCCGGCGCCCAGCAGCAGAATGCCCCAGCGACTCAACTTGGGTTCACCCGCCCAGCTGACAAACCGGCCAAGCATCACGGCGCGCACGAACACGCTCAACGCGCCGATGTAAAAGAAGAAATAGCCGATCGTGTCCGCGGTGACGCCAAACCGAAATGCCAGAAAGAGCGCGAGAATGGATGTCGTGCCCTGGAAGGCGCCGATGGCAATGGCGTAGATGAGAATCAGTCGCGACGCCGGCTCGTCTGGATGACTGATCACGCGCATCACGGCCTCGCGACTGCCCTTGCGCACGTGCTTGGTGCCATCGGCATTCAGACCGGGCGCGCCGGACGGTTTGCGTGCTTCGGTCAGGTACCGTGACGCAAAGATCATGTTGATGACACACAAGGCCGCCGCCACGAGTCCCGGCGTGTGGGTGCTCCAGTGCTGCACCCAGCTGCCGATCACGGGACCGATGGCCACACCGGCGTTGGTGGCCGCGCTCAACCACCCCAGTGACTTGGCGCGATCCTCGGGTTTGGTAGCGTCAGCGACATAGGCCTGAATGACACTCACTGTGCCGCCGCCTGCACCCTGCACGATGCGCGACAGGAACAGCAACCACAGACTGTCGGCATAGGCGAACACCACGTACGCGACCGCACTGGCACCCAGTCCCACCATGAGCGCCGGTCGCCGTCCATAGCGATCGGAGAAGCGTCCCCAGATAGGAGCACTGATGAGTTGCGCGACACTGAACGCGCTCACCAGCAGTCCGACGACCAGGCCACCTCCCCCCAGCGTCTTCGCGTAGAACGGCAGCAACGGCAATATCATCAACAAGCCGAGCATGTCGATGAACGCGGTGACCATGAGCACCACCAACTTGCCGAACGCGCTCTTTTCAGGCTCCGGCGTTGCGTGCTCGCCGGTGCGCGTGATCACCGTCTCGATCACTCCGTCTTGCCCAGCGCCGCAGGTGCCACGCTGCGTCCCACGACGCCCGCCAGCGCGATGATCGTCAACACGTAGGGAATCATCTCCACAAACTGACTTGGCACGAGTTGCGCGCCCTGCAGTTGGATCTGCAGCGTTTCCGCTGCCGCGAAGAGCAGGCACGCGACGGCCACTCGCATGGGCTCCCAACGGCCGAAGATCACCGCCGCGAGCGCAATGAAGCCGCGGCCCGCCGTCATGCCGTCGGTGAACTGATGCTGATCGAGCGCCAGGTACGCACCGCCAAGCGACGCCAGCGCGCCGGCCAGCAGCAGTCCCTTGAGGCGCAACGCGCCAACGGCGATCCCCAATGTTGCGGCGGCTTCAGGCTTCTCTCCGACGGCTCGCGCCCTCAAGCCGAACGGCGTTTGGTAGAGCAGCCAGCCAAGTGCCGGCAGCGCGAACAATCCAATCCACACCACCGGATTGGCGAAGCTGGCGAGCATCGCGTTCCCCGCGCCTTCGCCACCGAAGCCCGACACGCGCGGCGAGTTGCTGGCGCTATCAAACACGAGACGCAGAAAGAATCGCGTGACCGCCACCACCAGCAGGTTGATCGCCACGCCCACCACCACTTGATTGGCTTTGAATCGCAAGGTCGCGACGGCCAGCACGGTGGTCGTGACGAGTCCGGCCACCAGCGCGCCCAGCAGTCCCATCCATGCACTGCCACCATAGTAGCTGCCCATGGCCGCGCCGAAGGCCCCCGACAGCATGAGGCCTTCAAGTCCCAGCGCGATCACCCCCACGCGCTCGGACATCACGCCACCCGCTGCGGCCAGCAGATACGGAATGGAAATGCGAATGGTCTGCAGCAGAAACGCGAGCGCGTTCATGCGTCACGCTCCGCAGGTGATGCGATAGGAGTGGTTGATTGGCGACTGATCGCGGCCAACGCATTCGCTGCCGCCGCGCGAAGCTGTCGCTGCACTTCCGGCACCGCCGTCGCGACAGCAAGAATCACCACCGCCGTGAGAATGTCTGTGAGTTGCTTAGGCACCAGCGCATTGACCGCCAGGCCTCCCTGCGACAGTGTGGCAAACAACAACGCGGCCAACAGAATCCCCATCGGATGGTTGCGTCCGACGAGCGCCACGGCGATGCCCAGATATCCGGCTCCACCCGCAAACCCTTCTTCGTAGTAGCCCTTGTAGCCCAGTACAAAATTGACGCCGCCCATGCCGGCCAGTGCGCCGGAGAAACACATCGATGTCCACAGCACGCGTTTGACATTGACGCCGCCGTACTCGGCGGCGTCGGCCTGCAGCCCCACGGCGCGCAATTCGTATCCGCCTCGCGTGCGGAACAGATACCACCAGCATACGAGTGCGGCGGCAATGGCGATGAGCAACGTCCAGTTGGCGGCACTACCATGGAATGCGTCGAACATATCCGCCAGACGTGATACGCCGCCGGTCCTGATGGGTGGTGTGTGCAGCGTTTCCGTGACGTGAATCTTCGCTGACACGAGCCAGTTGAGCAGCGCGAGCACCACGAAGTTCAGCATGATGGTGACGATGACCTCGCTGGCACCGAATCGCGCGCGCAGCACGCCAGGCACGGCCGCGACCGCCGCGCCACCAACAGACGCCGCGACGAGGCACAGCAGCACACCAATGACAGCGGGAAGTCCCGCAGGCAGCAGCAGTCCCATGATACCGGCGGCAAATCCGCCCATCGCCAGTTGCGATTCCGCACCGACGTTGAACAGACCCGCGCGCCCCGCCAGTGCGAAGGCCAGACCGGTAAACGTCAGGGTCGTCGCTTTGTAGAGCACTTGCCCGATGCCGTACGGGTTGCCCCATGTGCCTTCAACCAATTGCCGGTACACCGTCGCAGGCGCTTCACCAAACGCGAGGATGAGCAGGTCACCCACTACCGCGGCGACACACAGAGCCACGGCAATCGGCAGCACGTTCCCGAGAACGCTCGAACGCGTGCCGTTCACGCCGCGGCTCCCGTCATGAACCGTCCCAGCGTTTCCGACGTGGCATCGCGGGACGGCATCACCGTTGCGAATCGTCCGCCGTACATCACGGCAATACGGTCGGACAGCGCGATCACCTCAGGGAGGTCAGCGCTGACCAGCAGTATCGCCTTGCCCTCGTCACGAGCC
>JBEBIR010000209.1:0-6424 GCA_040080315.1 Gemmatimonas sp. | reverse complement strand
CTGCATGTCCTGGTGCGCGCCATTGGCGTAGCGTTCAGCGACAATGACCCCCTTGTGCACCACGACAAAGCCGGCGGTCAATCCAGAAGGAGTCGCGAATGCCGCATCGACGGCGCGGCGCAGCTTGATGCTGTCGATGGCGCGACTGATGGGCTCGCGCGGCAACAGGTCTCCCATAGGCCACGGCGTACTGGCCGCATCGGGAAGTGTGGACTGCACGCGCACCGGCGCGAAGTACACGCTGTCCCGACCGGGCTGATGAATCACGCACCCTTGGTCGCCATACAGTTTGGCTTCGCGCGTGATGCGATTCGCGAGCGACAGTCGGACGAGCTTGCGCTCGCGGTCGACGTGAAAGTCGGAAATGGAATCGAGCTTTGCGCCGAGGAAGTAGGACGAAACGTTTGTGCGTGCTTCGTGTTGTTCGCGGCCGGAGACGAAGAGGGCCGAGCAGAGCACTTTGGCGGTGCCGGCTACGCGCCAACTGTCCGGGTCATCGGGTGGGAATCCCGGTTGCGACTGTGTGGTCGTGGGTGTGGCGACAGCGATGGCCATCAGCGCGATCGCTACCGACCGTCGATAGGTCATCGATTGGGCGTGCCCGTTGCGGCGACTCGCGTGTACATCGTGTCCCATGGTTCACCCGTTGGAGATCGGACAGAGGAGGACGACGGCGCGCCAAACATAACGAGTTCGGTGCCGCATCGCTTGGCATTCCCCACGCCACGTCCGCATGTTTGTCGGATGGCAGACCTCAACGCTCCGACATGACTCGAACGACGAAGCCACTGACCTTCGACGATGTTGCTCGATTGGCGAGCCGGCTCCCTGGCGTCGAGGTCGGCACCAGCTACGGCACACCGTCGCTCAAGGTGAAGGCGAAGATTGTCGCGCGAATATGGGAGGACGGGACGACGCTGGTGCTCAGGCTGCCGTTTGTGGTTCGCGATCATCTGATTGCGCGCGCACCGCTGACCTACTTCCTCACCGATCACTACAAGAACTATCCGTATGTGCTGGTGCGGCTTGGTACGGTGCGCGCGAAGGAGTTGCAGGAGCTGCTGGAGGAATCGTGGCGGCAAGTGGCGCCGAAGCGGTTGGTCGATCAACTGGACGCGCGATAGCGTCGTACTGTAGCCATCCGTCGCGCGGCATTGACCAGCTTCCTGAGATTCCTTACCTTAAGAAAGGAATCTCAGGCGAGGTAAGGAATGTACGACAGCAAGCTGACGAGCAAGGGGCAGATCACGGTGCCCAAGGTGGTGCGGGAAGCGCTGGCGCTCCATCCGGGTGATCGGATTCGATTCATCATCCGCGACGACGGCACGGTGACGGTGGAAGCCGAATCGGTGGACTTGAAGTCCTTGCGTGGCGTCATGAAATCGGGCGGACGACACGTCTCCGTCGAGCAGATGCGTGAGGCGATCCGCCGCGGCGCGTCGGGCGCGGAGAAGCGCGGGTGATTGCGCTGGATACGAACGTGCTCGTGCGTTACGTGGTGGAGGACGACGCACGACAGAGCGCCCTCGCGGCCGCGTTGATTCATCGTGCCATTGCGAACGACGAATACCTGTTTGTGTCGGACGTGGTGGTGTGCGAGCTCGTATGGGTCCTGAGCGTGGCCTACCAGTTCGGTCGCGCCGCGATTGCCGCGCTACTGCGCGACGTGCTGCGTGCTCGGCACCTGCGGTTTGCCGCCACCGACCAACTCGCGCGTGCGCTCGACGCGTATGAGGCGGGCAGGGGCGACTTTGCCGACTACCTCGTGCGGGAGCACGCGCAGCGGGCGGAATGCGAAAGCGTCGCGACGTTTGACAAGGTGCTGCTGAAGGAGCGCGGGTTTGTGCCCGTGCGATAGGGCCGCCCTACTTGTAGCTCCGCTTCGCCGTCCCGCAGTTCGGCCACGCCCGCGGCGCACCTGTCGGACCCGTCAACAACGCCTGATCGCGCGCCGTACGCTCGGGATCTTCCGACGCCGCATACGCCAGCATCGCCGCCATGGTCGCGTTGTTCTTCAAGTCGTCGAACACGATCTTGTCGAACGTGTCGCGGTTGGTGTGCCAGGTGTACTGACGATACTCCGAGTAGCTGGACTGCAAACGAAACGCCGGCGCACCGCGACAGAGAAACGAGGTGTGGTCGCTTCCCGAGTTGGCCTGCGGACCCGGTACCTGCAGCTTGACGCTATCCGTCATTTCCGCCGGCAACTGCGCCACCCACTTGGCGAGATTACTGCTGGCTTTGAGGAAGCCCTGACCCTCGAGAATCTCCACGCGCCACGTGCCGTTGTCCTGGTTGAATGCGACTTGCAGTCCGTCCATGACGTCTTTGTGGTCTTCGGCGAACGCCTTCGAGCCGATGGTGCCTTGCTCCTCGCCACCCCAGTGACCGGCGAGAATCGTGCGCCGCGGATTGGGATACGCGGCCTTGAGAATGCGCATCGCCTCCAGCATGGTGAGCGTGCCCGTCCCGTTGTCGGTTGCACCGGTGGCGCCATGCCAACTGTCGAGGTGCGCCGACAGCAGCACGTACTCGTTGGGCAATTCGCGTCCCTTGAGTTCAGCGACCACGTTGAACATCGGCACTTCCGCGGGCGTTGATTGTGCCTCCGCGGTGAATCGCACTTTCGGCCCCTGATTGTTCGACGCCAGGCGGTGCAGCAGTCCGTAGTCTTCGCATGAGAGGTCCACCGACGGCGCGCGATCGGAGACGGTGCCAAAGATCTTGTTCACACCCCAGCCGTTGGACCACAGTGTGGTGCCGATACCGACGATCCCGGCCGAATCGAGACGCGCCGTGATTGCGGTCTGACGCAGGTTGGGCGCGACACCAGTCGGTGCGAGCGCATTCAGTCGCTCCGTGGCGATGCGCCGAGCGTCGGTGCGTTTCGCGTTGAGTGCGGCGATGGTGCTGGCGCGCGCGTTGCGTTCGAGTTCCTGCGGCGCGCGGCACATGAGTTCCGGCGGCGACATGAGCAGGAACTTTCCCTTGATGGATTTGAGCCACTGGGTGGTCGCGGCGGCGTCGGCCAGCGCCGGGATCACGATGACGTCGGCGTCGACCGGCTTTCCGCTGGGTGTCGGCGCGCTCCATGCCAATAACTCGACATCAAGATTCTGTGCGCGCGGCGCGATGAGTTGCATGTGCACGGCACCCTGCTGCCATCCGCGCCACGTGCCGTAGCGTTCCTGGCGCGCGGGGATGCCAAACCCTTCGTAGGTACGCTGCAACCATGTTCCCGCACTGGTGAAGCCTGGCGATCCGGAGAGTCTCGGTCCGATCGAGTCGACCAGTACTTGCGCCATGCGTTCCAGCTGCGACTCGCTCATCCCGACCTGCCACATGCGGCGGATGACGGGATCGGCGGAGCGGAACGTTTGCGCACTGGTGAGGCAGGGTGTGACGACAAGTGCGGCGGCGAAGATGCGGAGGGCGTGGCGCATTGGCGGTCTTCGAGACGTGGGTGGCAGAACCTGAACTTCTGACGATGCGGTCGACGGGGTGCGTGCGAAGGGGTTGATCAGCGCGCTACGGCCTTCAGCTCCATGGTCATCGTCGCCTCGCACCCCGCTGTGAGTGTGGCGCGTCCGTTCACACCGACATATCCCGGCAACGACACGCGCACGACGTACACACCCTTGGCCAATGAAAACGGCTGCGGCAGCGACGCATCAACGCGCAGGCTGTTGCGGGTTGTTTCACCATCCAGTCGCAGATTGGCCTCGGTGCCTGCGGCGACGGGTGGTTCAGTGCGCAACGTGACAGTGAGCGTGGCCAACGGTGGGCCTTCAGCGCTGGACGCGGGCGCCACGCCCGGTGGACAGACGCTTGTGGTCACACGCGAGGCCATCTCACCGCCGGACAATCCCGCGCGATGACAACCGTTCAAGACGATTGTCGACGCGAGCAGCGCTGTCGAAACGCGTGATGCGGTCATGGCGTTCATGTTGGAGTCATCGCGCGTTCCGCAGCGGCCTCAGCCCGTCGCGCATGTTCACTCGCTGTCTCAACGCACGTCCGCGCATCGTGCGAGAGCCGCACACCCACACCTCGTGCAGACGCGTCAAAGGACGCGACGTTAACGCGCACGTTGAGAGCGGCGCCCTTGCATGCCGCTTCCGCCATGAGTGCGGCCACCGCCGCATCGGTTGCGGCGTTCGAATTGCCGCGCTCTCCCACCGCTGCCGCCAACTCGGCCACGGCGGCAGCGGCGCGCGCGGTTTCCAGCGGCACTTCCGACGCCAGAATCAGCGCCTCGCGAATGGCGATGCTGCGCGCATCGGCGGCGGCCTGTGGCTCGCGCGGCATCGCGTACGCGGCGCGGACATGCTCGTAGGCATCGGCGTCGCGCTGTACCAACTCCGACAACTGGCGACGCAACGCACTGGCCCGCAATGACAGCGACTTCATTTCCTCTTCGACGGCGACGTACTTCTTCTTGCCGATGGTGAGTCCAGCGACCATCTGCGCCAGCGCCGCCGCGAGCGCGCCAGCCAGTGCCGCGACGCTCCCGCCACCGGGAGTCGGCGTGGGTCCGGCCACGCGAGACATGAACGCGTCAACCGACTCGCCACCAGCCACAATGTCGCGGACCTTACGCTCCAGCAGCATGGTCGGTGAGTAGCCGCGCAGTTGCACGTGACGCGCGCCGGCTTCGAGCAGCACGCGTTCCGGTACGAGACCCACCAACTCACTCCACGTGGGCTGCACACCGTGCGCGGCCGCTTCGGATTTCACGATCTCAAACACCCGATGCAGTGGTGTCTTTTCGGTGTCGACCAAGTTCATTGAAACCTGTGCCTGTCCGTCGACTTCGAGACCCAACCCCTTCACATAGCGCAAGCCGCCCGATGAGCCACGAATCGCCTTCGCGATTTCCTTGGCGACGGGAAGGTTGGCCGCGTCGCCCAGATACACATTGTACGCCACGAGAAACGGCCGCGCGCCAATGGCAGTGGCTCCAGCTGTGGGATGCACCGCCGCAGCGCCAAAGTCCGGCAACCGCTTTGCGTTCGTCAGAATATCATCACGCAGTCCTTCGAACTCGCCACGACGCACGTCCGCCAGATTCTCGCGATCTGGGCGTGTAGCAGCGCGCTCGTAGAGGTACACGGGAATGCTGAGTTCACGCGCGACGCGTTCGCCGAGTTCGCGGGCGAGGGCGACGCAGTCGTCCATGGTCGTGCCGTCGAGTGGCACGAACGGCACGACATCGGTGGCACCAATGCGCGGATGCTCACCCTGATGTTTCGTCAGGTCGATGCGATCGCGCGCCACGCGCATCGCGGCAAAGGCCGCTGGCACCGCGGCCTCGAGCGTCGCGACGAACGTGATGACGGTTCGGTGATGCGATGGGTCGCTGGACACGTCCAGCACATGGGCGCCGGCGGTGTTGGCGATAGCATCGCGAATCGCCTCGATGACCGCGACATCGCGACCTTCAGAAAAATTCGGAACAACTTCGACGAGGGAGGACAAAAGAGAGAATAAAGAAGGGATGAATACTGAGTACTCAGTACTTGGTACTGAGTACTGAGTATTAGTCTAACTCGTGAGACGCTGGAGCAGCCACTCGTGCATGATGCCGTTGCTCGCCACGAGGGGGCCGTGCGTCAATAGTGCATCCTGTCCCTCCAGATCGGTGGCGCGGCCACCCGCTTCGCGCACGATCAGCAGCCCGGCGGCGACGTCCCACGGGGCCAGGTGCAGCTCCCAGAAGCCCTCGAATCGTCCATTGGCGACGTCGCACAGGTCGAGCGCGGCGGCGCCGGCCCGACGCATCCCGGAAACCAGTGGCATGAGCGTCGACAGCTGTGTCACGTACTCGGCGGCTAGGGTGAGGTCCTTGAAGGGAAACCCGGTGCCGATGAGCGCGCGAGCGGGACGGTCGATCGTGGAGACGCGGATGGGTGTCTCGTCGCGCCACGCCCCATGGCCGGCCACGGCCCAATACACGCCGCCGCGAGCCACGTCGTGCACCACCGCGACACGCGGAATGCCGTCAACGGCAATGCCAATGGAAACGCAGTACGCGGGGAATCCGTGCAGAAAGTTGGTGGTGCCATCGAGCGGATCGACGATCGCCACAAACCCCTGGCTCGTGTCGCCCGCGGGCCCCAACTCCTCGCCGACGATGCGGATATCGGGCAGACGAGCCGTGAGAATGTCGCGAATCCGTTCTTCGGAGCCGATATCAACGGTGCTGACGAAGTCGATCGCCGTCTTCTCCTCCCACACCAGTTCATGACGTGATGTGGCTCGCTCGGCGATGAACGCGGCGGCCACCGATGCGGCCTCACGGGCGGCCGAGAGCCAGACAGATTCGGGGGAGTTGTCGAGTGATGTCATGCGAGTACGTTTCGGGAATGGCACGCATCTTCAGTGGTATTCAGCCTTCGGGCGAGCTGCATATCGGAAACTACCT
>JBEBIR010000003.1:0-26820 GCA_040080315.1 Gemmatimonas sp. | reverse complement strand
CGTCGAATGAAGCGTGCTCGCGTCCTCGGTTAACGCGTCATTCGACACCATGTCCGATGGGCCTTGCCGTCGCAACGATCATTCTATTGCAGCATAACGCTGGCTTCTGCAGCGGGCGCTCCAATAAGATGCGCGCGGAGCGCGCGACCGAAGATGCCCGTCTGCAGCAAGCAGCGTTGGGATGCGTTCCCCGTCGCCGCTAGTCGAAGTAGAAGTATCTCCAATGCGAATGCCCCGTCTCGCCGGAATCGTACCAGCCTTGACTCGGTTCCGCCACGTCTGTGGGTGGCAATAGCCATGTTGTGTGGCTGTACACTCGATGAAGGTCGCGTGGATTGTAGACAACCCACTCCCGCGTACCGAAGCGGTCAAGAAGGAACCGTGGCTGCTCGAAGGAGAGGTTGTATGAATCGCCCTGTGGGACGTAGATGTACCGTTCAATCCCCACGACGTTGGGCGCCGATCCAGCTCGCGACGCAATCTGCACTTTACGCGGATGCACTGGCACTGGGTGGAACGATTGATTCGCGACACCTGACGATAGTCGAACCCGATAAACGATCCTCAAGTGTCGGCTGACGGATTCAAGTCGCGCCGCTACCTCCTCCGCAGTGGCGCAACCCGCGGATCGAAATTGTCGATCATCCAGCTGTCTGAGTTCGCGACATACTGCACGCAGACGAACAACGTGCGGTGTTTACGATCCCGTACAAAACAGCCTGAGCTACCGGGTGACCCGAGGCGAGTGTACGCCCCGCCACCAAGCGGCACGCGCCTAAGCTCAAACTCGTCCGGCCCGACTCCGAACACATGCCTGCCGTCCGCCGACCATCCGACAAGATCGCTCAGCCCCGCAAGTGGGCCGCGGATGGACTTTGTTTGCGGTGAGATTACGTACACACCGCGCGCGTCGGGCTTGGTCAGGAAGACGGCGATGTTCGAGCCGTCAGGAGAGGGTATCGGATTCCAGATAGCGCCGAGCGTGTCACTTTCGATTAGCGCTTCCTCTTCTTCGTTAACGGCGTTCAGCCAATTCAGTCCACGCCGGCTCTCTCGTTGATAGAGAATGCGCTGATACGGCGCCCACGCAACGTTCGCGTTCGCGACCGCTTTCGCGTACTCGCGCTCATCCTGCCCGTCGGTGTTCACCGTCCTCACCCTCGTTACGCCTCCAACGGTGGCAAGGAATGCCAAGCGTTTGCCGTCGGGAGACCAAGCGGGACTCCCGGAGACGCCGGGATTGAATGCGACCCCGCTGGCGGTGACGCGTCGTGTTCCCCCTCCGGAGTCGTCGACGATATACACGTCGGATCGTTCTCCCTCGGTCCGGATAAAGGCAAGCTGTGTACCGTCCGGCGAGAAACCACCCGCGCTCGTCGGAGCGGTCCCCGAGGTTAGCGCCCTGCGCACGAATGGTTGTCCCTCGGACTTCGTCGCGGCTACCAGGTTCGTCGTGCTCAACGTCGCGGTGAACACCAACCGCCTGTTGTCAGCCGCGACGCGCATGTAGTCAGCCGTCTTGCCAAGACGCTGAAGCATTACGGGAGCCCGCCGCGCGTTGCCGTCCGAGGCCACGTCGAGCTTCCAGAGCTCATTTCCTCCGCGCACGTAGTAGATGGCACGTCCGTTCCACGACCAGTTCGGGCTCAACAGCGGAACAGAGTCGGGGATCAGCGACCGCTCGGCGCCGCTCTTGACATCGAATACCGACAGCTGGCTTCGCTTGAGTGTGCCAGCCGCGCGTGCAATTGCGAGCATCCGTCCGTCGGGCGACCAGCCACCGTCCAGGAACACGGACTGCGAGTCGGCCGACACAATGTTGTGCCGCGCACCCGTCGCGAGCGTTACAAAGACAAGCGGGTGCTTTCCGCTCTCCCCCCACATTGCAAGTTGACCGCGATCCGGAGACAAGGTCGCGTACGTCACGGCCTCAGCGCGCGGGAGCAGGCGCGGCGCACCACCCAACCGCGGAAAGAGCGCGATCATGGGCTTCCCTGTGCTGTCGCGCCCGACATAGAGCAGCGAATCCCCTTTTGAGGTCCAACGCACGACAGGTCTGGTGGGCTGCCCAATGCGGAGAATCTGAATAGTGGAGCCGCTCGCTAAGTCTTTCACCATCAGCCGGGCGCCGTTGAATCCCTCGGCATACGCGAGCAACTGGCCGTCAGGCGAGATCTCGCCGTACCGCGCTCCACCCGTGAACGTGAGTTGCGTGAACTGCACAGGTCCCGCCCTCGCTAACGTACTCGCTAGCCACCAAGCGACGGCCGCGATCGAGAGCGCAACGAAGCCGACCACGCCCGCGATCCTCACTCTGCGGCGTCGAGTCTCTGGGCTGACCCACCGAGAAACGAGCGGTGCGGGCGCGCCGCTGATCGACATGCCGAGTCCTTCTAACACGCCCACCATTTCGTCGGCAGTTTGCGGGCGATCAGCAGGCCGCTTCTCAAGACATTGCATGACAACCGCTGCAAGCGGTGCTGGCACGGACGCGCGACGGGTGGAGATTGGTGTGGGCACCTGACTCAAGTGCGCCGCGACCACTTGCTGCGCAGGCATCAGCGCAAACGGTGGTTGGCCAGAGAGTAGCTCGTACGCCATCACGCCAAACGCGTAGAGGTCGACGCGGTGATCGATGTCCGGCTCGGCGAGCACCTGCTCGGGTGCCATGTAGGCGGGAGTACCGAGCGCGGCCCCCACGGTTGTCATGATGCCAGATCCGCCGGCAACACTCACAGCTCTGGCTATTCCGAAGTCCAGCACCATCGCATTGCGTCCTGACAACATGATGTTGTCGGGCTTCAAGTCGCGGTGAACGACGCCCTGCCGGTGTGCGTACGCGATCGCCTCGGCAACCTGCGTGAGGATTCGCACCGCTTCAGCAATCGGAAGCTCCCCACACTCCTGGATGCGCTGGCGGAGGGACTTGCCCTCGACGTACGGCATCACATAGTAGAGGAACCCTCCGGCTTCGCCCGAATCATGCAGCGGGAGAATGTGCGGATGCTGAAGCCGCGCGGTGACCGCGATCTCCTGTGTAAACCGTCCCGAGCCAAGAGTGGCAGCGAGTTCGGGTCGGAAAACCTTGAAGGCGACGTCGCGCTTGTGCTTGGTGTCCTCAGCAAGGTAGACACTCGCCATCCCACCAGCGCCAAGCTCACTCTTGAAGCGATACCGATCAGCAAGGGCGGCGACGAGTCCTTCTGGTAGCAATGTCATGCCTCCAACTGTTTCTTCGCGGGGAAGTCAGTGTGGTCGGAGTTGGTTGAGTATACGGCGAGGTGCCTCGCCGCGCGAGACCGCAAGGCACACGCGGCCCGGGTGTTCGCGGCCGTGCTCGCGGTGTGCGACGCGCAGGGCCTGATTGGGCGCGAGACGTTGGCGATCGACGGCGTGAAATTGCCGAGCAACGCGCCGAAGCATCGGAGTGGGACGCGCGCGGAATTCGCGCGGCAGGCGGAGAAGCTCGAAGCCGCCGCGGCCACGATGCTGCAAGGTCCTTCATGTGCCACATGAGGTGCAGGGCGCGCCATTCCCTTTCATGTGCGAACACTTGATGTTTGCCGGTGGCGACGATCAGCATTAGGCCAGCCGTCAAAGTTGTTACCGCGTTGCGCAAGAACAAATCGGCGTCCCCTGTCTGCCCTTTGCGCGCTGCCATGAGGGACCCGAACCAATTGATGGCGCCCGTAGCGCGTTGACGTGTAGCGTGCTCTCCGTAAGCAACCGGGAGGACAACGGTCGCACCATCCCGAAGCAAGGTCTCCGCGCGGAAACCAAGTGAATATCCCGCTCCATCCTCGGCATACTCGCGCCACTGCGGCAACAGATCTCCCTCTTTGCAAGAGCAGAGCGCGAAAATGTTGGCGTCGAACCGACTCGTGAGCCCCTGTGCGAGGCGGTCGATCAGAGACTGATTGGCCGCTCCCAGCGAATTGAGTGTTTCTCGCACGACTGCAAGCCCGAAACTGAGCTCACTTTTGTCGGCGAAGAAATCAACATGTGTCGCAAACATGCTACCAGTTTCGACGATTGCTCTGAGCCCGCGCGCAGTCGTGTAGTGGTAGAGCACGCCGCCCGTTGGCTTCGTTGCCACACCCGCGGCCGCAAGCAGGGGGTTGATTTCGAAGTTGATCTCGTCGTCCGTCGGATTGGACGCGGAGCCGAGGATCGAGTCGTTGGTCACGGGTAATTGTGTCTGTCTAACGACGCGGCGTTCTGCTGCGAACGCTCTAATAGAACGCGGCCGCGGAGCGGCCGCTACCGAAGACCTCTGCTTTCGTCAGCAGCAACGGCCTGTTAGACGTCACGCGGGGCGAGACGCCGCCCATTCCCGCGCTTCGGCTAGCAGAGTCTGCACCAGCGCGTCTTTCCCGCGCGCACGGTCTCATGCAGGTGGTGACGCCGCATCTCACCGCCCGCCACCTCGCGAAACGTCCGCGTCGCCGGGAACACCCACCGCCACGGCCAACTCCGTGCCCCCGCATCACCCAGTTTGCGTCGCAGTGCACCGGGTAACACCACGTATCCACCGCCGGCCTTGAGATCGCGTTCGTGCAATCGCGCCACCTGTCTCAGATGCGCCCGCAACGACCCCATCACCTGTCGCGGGATGACCGTCACGCGGTCCTTCTGACCCTTCCCCTCACGAACCACCAACTCGCCACGCGCAAAATCGAGATCCTTCACACGCAGCGTGCAGCACTCCATCAGCCGCAACCCGCCGCCGTACATCAGCTGCGACATCAGCAGCGTTGGCCCGCGCAGCTGCGCCATCACCCGATCCACTTCGTCCCGCGTCAATACCACCGGCAATCGCATCGGGCGTTTGGCATGCAGGTGATCGAATGACGCAGCAATTGGCCTTTCGAACACGACCCGGTACAGAAAGAGCAACGCCGCCAACGCCTGGTTCTGCGTGCTGGCTGCCACGCCGCCGTCACGCGCCAAGTGCGTCAGGAAAATTGCCTCCCCACTCCTACCATTGCCGACTCGCGCGCCCGGCAGGACATTCCTCATGTGCCGTCCCCAACAACACCGATCATGAACCGCGCCCTCCCGCTCCTCCTCGCCGCCATGTGCGCCGTCCCACTGCACGCGCAGAATCCACTTGGCGACTGGCCGCAACACTCGCGCCAACGCCCGCTCCCGCCCATCCAGACACCCGGACCCGTCGCCGAACTCAAAGCACCGGCCGATGCCGTCGTGCTCTTCGACGGAACGTCGCTGGCCAAGTGGACGCACAACGACAGCACATCCGCCAAATGGCGCGTCGTCAATGGCGCCTTCGAAGTGGTGCCGCGCACCGGCACCCTCGTCACACGCGAAACCTTCGGTGACGTCCATCTGCACATCGAATGGATGTCGCCCGCACCCGCCGTGGGCAAAGACCAGGATCGCGGCAACAGCGGCGTGTTCTTTGGCGGTGGACGCTACGAAGTGCAGATCCTCGATTCGTACGACAACGTCACCTACGCGGATGGACAGGCGGGAGCGATCTACGGACAGTATCCGCCGCTCGTCAACGCCAGCCGCCCTCCCGGCGAATGGCAGTCGTACGACATCATCTTCCATCGCCCGCGATTCGACAAGACGGGCAAGGTGCTCTCGCCGGCGCGATTCTCCGTCACGCACAATGGCGTCGAAGTGCAGAAGGATGTGAAGCTCGTGGGTCCGACCGCCAACGGATCACGCCCGCCGTTCGAAGCACACGCCGACCGCTTGCCGATCTCGCTGCAGGATCACGGACATCCCGTGCGCTTCCGCAACGTCTGGCTGCATAACCTGGAGTAACGCCCATGCGCCGCATACAGGTCACCGCGCTCGTCATCCTCGGTGCGCTCACCACCGCCGCCGCACACGCGCAGTCCGTGCAGTATCGCTCACCCGCCGGGGTCGAGTATCACGCGCAAACCGACACCGGCCCCATCGCGCGCGCGCAAGCCGCACTCGACGCCGATCCGCGCAACATCCAGCGCGTCATCGCGCTCGGCGTCGCGCAATCAGGCGCCCGACAGTTCCGCGAAGCCATCGCCACCTTCACGCGCGGACTCGAGATCGCACCGAATAACGCGATGCTGTATCGCTGGCGCGGACATCGCTACATCTCGGTTCGCGAATTTGACAAAGCGCAGGCCGATCTCGCACACGGCTATCAGCTCGACAGCACGAACTACGGCATCCTGTTTCACTACGGCGTCCTGCGCTTCGTCAAAGGCGACTTCGCCGGTGCCGCCACCATGTTTGCGAAAGCGCAACCGCGCGCGCCCGATGGTGGTGAATTGGCCGGCAGCACCGACTGGCTGTGGATGTCGCTGTCGCGCGCCGGTCGCAGCGCCGACGCGAAAGCCATGCTGGCCCGCCGGCCCGACACACTGCCCACCACGCCGGGATATGCCTACGTCGCCCGGGTCAAACTGTACCGCGGGGAGCTCACTCCCGAAACACTCTTTTCACCCGCCGACACCGCCGACGTGCAGATGGCCACCCTCAGCTACGGACTCGGCAATTGGTATCTCGTGCGCGGCGATTCGGCGAAGGCCAAAGCGGCGTTCCAGCGCGCGGTCGCGTCCGGTGGATGGCCCGGCTTCGGATTTATCGTTTCGGAAGCGGAATTGTCGCGAATGTCAAGGTAGGCGTGAGAGGCCAGAACCGGGTAGATTGAAGGACTCTCATCACCGGTGATATCGCATGAAGGAATTCGAGTTTGACGCCGAAGGCCGCCACTACACCTGCACCGTCGTGGAACGCAAAGGCGCCAGTGCCTCATCGTGGTGGTGGTTCTCGGTCTCGGGCGACATGCAGAACTACGCGCCGTTCATGACCGCCAACAGCGACACGCGCGCCTCGGTGCAAGAGCGCGTGCTGCAGTACTACAACAATCGGCTGTTTCAGTTGTCGCAGCCCACGCAACGCGGGTCGCACTGGGCCAAGCGCAACGTGCCGGCCGCACAACCCGCGCAGCCAACCCCCGAAGTCACGCCGGCGCTGTAGCCAGCAACTGCGCGAATCGTGGCAGATCCACATTGCCACCGCTGACGATCACACCGACACGCTTGCCCTGAAGCGACACGCCGCCATGACACACGGCGGCCAGGCTCAGACACCCGGTGGGCTCCACGATGATCTTCATGCGTTCCGCAAAGAAGCGCATCGCTTCCACCAACTGCGCGTCGGTCACCGTCAGCATGTCGTCGACATTCTGACGGATGATGGCAAAGGTCATCGCACTCAAAGCCTGCGTCTGCGCGCCATCCGCGATGGTCTTCGGGGTGTCGATCCGCACGATCGTGCCTCGGCGAAATGACTGCTGCGCATCGTTACCTGCCTCGGGCTCTACACCAATCACCTGACAATTCGGTGACAGCGCACGCGCAGCCAGCGCACATCCGCTCAGCAAACCACCGCCGCCGGTACAGACGAACAGATAGTCCAGTTCGCCAACCTCCTCGATCAGCTCTTTCGCCGAGGTTCCCTGCCCCGCGATTACATCGGGATGATCAAACGGCGGAATGAGCGTCATGCCACGCTCCGTCGCCAGTTCACGCGTCAGAGTCTCGCGGTCCTGCGTGAACCGGTCAAACAGGATCACTTCACCGCCATAACCGCGCGTCGCCTCAATCTTGGCCTGCGGCGCGTCCACCGGCATCAGAATCACCGCGGGCATGCCCAGCAGCCGCGCCGACAACGCGATGGCCTGCGCATGATTGCCTGACGAAAAGGCAATCACCCCGGCCGCCCGCTGCGCCGCATCAAACTGCGACAGCGCATTGTACGCCCCGCGAAACTTGAACGCACCCATGCGCTGCAGATTCTCGCACTTGAAATACACGGACGCCTGCAGCCGACCGTCCAAGGTGCTCGAACGCATCACAGGCGTGCGGTAGGCATGGCCCGCCAGTCGTTCGGATGCGGATACGACGTCAGCGTACGTGGGAAGTGTGCTCATTGACGGTTCGGAAGGGGCGGATTCTGCGATTCAGCCAATATACCCGCAAACAGCTCACCCACCTGCCCCCACCCACCATCAAGTCGCCGCACCACGTGGCCCCGGGCATCGGTCGCCATCACGACGCTCACGTGCACGATGTCCCCCGTGCGCTCATCACGACGTCGTTGTACACCCAACACGTCCAGTACTCGCTCCACCGACTCAATACTCCCCGATAGCACTCGATCGACCGGTCCCAACTCCCACGCTGACGCAATCATAGGCAAGTGCTCCGGCGTGTCGCGCCACGGGTCCAGCGTAATCACCACCAGCGGCACATCGGCGCGATTGGCCGCCACGCGCGCCGCGCGCACATCGTGCACCACCACCGGACACACAGTGGCGCAATGGCCGAAGGCGAACGTGAGAATCACTGGTCGATTGCGAAAATCTGCCAACGATGTGCCTCGGCCATGCTGATCGATCAACGCATGTGACGTCGCATCGATATCGACGGTGATCGGCGTGCCGGACTGGGAGAACACGGGCGTCTGATCCAGGCCGGCAACAAACGCGACATGCTGTACGGTCTTCGCGACGCCGAGTACTGACGCCAGCGCAATCAGCGCCATCACCGGTCGCCATCGCCAATCAGCCAGCATCCGTTCCAAGTCATCACGCAGCGCCCTGCCCCATACGGCCAGCAGCACCCCCAGCATGCCAAGTGGCTCACCAACCAGGACGATCCATCCACCGGCATCCGGCAATCCACCGGGCATCGAACCGAAACAGACGGCCCGCGTGCGCAACAACCACTCCGGCTCGACAGCCCCGGCCGGCCAGAGCGCCAACGCCCACCACGCTGCTGTGATCACCACGATCGACAGCAGCGCGATCGACGCGACGCCTGGCCGAGCCGGCCATCGGTTGATCATCCAATCTTCCACAGGAACGTGAGCAGCTTCCAGTTCGCGAAGTAGTACAGGATGAATGCCAACAGGAACACACCCACGAGGGCCAGTGTGCCCGGGGTCGCGCCAAAGATTCCGCGCGACGGCGCGTGCAACGCCTCGTTCAACTCATCGACGTTGGCCGCGTGCGCCGGCGGGTTGGTGAGTCCCGGGGGAATGCCGGCAATGTCCGGGCCGCGCGGAATGTCGTGCACCGGCGTGCCGAAGAACACCGACACCACCGCAATGGCGATGAACGACAACGCGCCCGTCACGGCAATGATGCCACCGATACCCATCATCGCAAGGAACAGGTCGACCGCCGGATTGAACTGCACGTCATACGGCGCCTGCGAGAACGAAATATCCCAGTGACGACGCGGCACGCCAAAGCTGCCGGCGAACGTCATGCCCATCACCAGCAGCAGCAGGCCGCCGGCAAACAGGTATGGTTGAATCTTGGCCAGCTTCCAGAACGCCACCTTCCGCCGGAAAATCAGTGGCAGCAAATAGTACGTGGCGCCCATGAACGCCAGTGCCGTACCGCTCACGACTGTCGAGTGGAAGTGACCTGGAATGCGCATCGTGTTGTGCGCGATAATGTTGATCTGCTCGGTGCCCAGTGTCACACCCGTGATGCCACCAACAAATCCGAACACCACCACCGACAACACCAGCGACGAGAAGCCCGGATCACCCCACGGAGCGTGACGCAACCATCCGAACAGGCCGTCGGTGTACCCGCGCAATCGCATGCCGAGTTCCATGCCAGCCGGCACCGTGAAACCGTGCACCATCGACGCCAGCACCGCCATGTACATGAAGTACGAGGTGTTCACGATCTTCCACGCCGAACTGAATCCCGGGTCCACCAGCAGATGGTGCGCCGATGCCATGGAGATGAACATGATGTAGAGCACGAACGCGGAACGGCTGACTTTTTCGTTCAGCACGACCGAGCCCACGGTGAGACCGCCCAGCATGTACCAGATGGCCACCATCGCCGCCACGTTGATCTGCTGCGACGAGTGACCCAGCGCCCACCACAGCAACCGATAGAGCTGCGGGTCAACCTCGGGGATCAGCCCCACCGACCAGAGAAACGTCGGGATGTACACCATGGCGCCATGCACCAGGGTGATCACAGCAATGATGGCCGCCGTCACCGCACCGTACACGACCAGTGGAACGGATCCCTCGTACGTCTTCTCGCGCTTGGCGATCACCAGCGTGGCAAAGAACTGGCACGTGACCAGCAGCGCCCCCACGGCAAAGAAGATCACTCCCAGATAGAACAGCGGATGAGCCTTGAGGGGCGGGTATGACGTGAACAACACATCCGCCCGTCCGCTCCATTGCGCCCACTCCACGATGAGCGTTCCCAGCAACATCAATGCGAAATTGAACCACCCGAATCGTGGTGCTGCGGGTCGTGCGTTCAACAACACCGTGCTGGCAAACCACAGCACCGCCATCTCGAAGTAGATGATGAAGAAGATCAGCATGTTCATGCCATGCACGCCCAACAGACGGTAGTACCACACCGCCGGCAGCAGATGCACGGCTTGCCACCGCGTCAGCACCAACAACAACGCGGCGATGGTGCCGACCAGCAGTGAGACGACGGCGACAACGGCGTTCCACTTGACCAGTCGCTCCGCCGAGAGGTGAATCGTGCGGCCGGTCGCGGGACACGTGCGCGACGGCGACAGGGTGAGCGCACTCATGGCTGGTCTCCTGATTTCACGGCGGCGTTGCTGTTGTCAGCGACTGTCTTGCCATTCGCATCCACCACGATCACTCGACCCACCATCGTGTGATGCCCAATGCCGCAGAACTCGTTGCAGATGATGCGAAAGTCACCTGCGGCCGTTGGCGTGACGCGCAACGCGTAGTCGTAGCCCGGAATGATCTGGAAGTTGACGTTGACTGGAAACAGTGAGAAACCGTGGTTCACATCCAGCGACGAGAGATGCAGCATGTACTCCTTGCCCTGCTCAAGCTGGAGAATCGGATACCATTGGAACGTGAGTCCGATGAGATAGAGATCCGAGCCCGGAGGTGCTTGCACGATTGGCACGCCACGATCGTCGCCAATCTTGTATTGCTTCGCAAAGGCCAACGTGCGCGCGTAGTAGGCCTTGGGGTCAACCTTGCGGCGCACGCCCGAAGGATTCTGACCACCGCGGAAATGCCACAGCGGCATCATCGCGAACAGCACCATGCACCAGGCGAATGCAATCGCCACCCACACCTTTTCAGCCTTGTGCGCAGGCTTCCACCAGACGCCCGTAACCGGATCGAGGCCGGTATGAACTTTGGTCAGCATCGCATCCTCTTAGGGTAGAGTGGCCTGCGGCATGGAGAAGATTTCCCAAGTGCCCCAGCCGGTGTAGACCACGAGCATGATCACCATGCCGACGGCGAGCAGCAGGAAGACATTGTCGAACAGGCGTTGTCCGAGTGGTGGGCGCTCGGAATCCTCAGGTGGGGTAGGCTCAGGAGGCATACATGTCCTCGGTGGTTGGTGAGCGATCAATCAGGTGGTGCGAGACGCAGGGTCCTTCTTCAGCAGGTCAGCGACCGTCGTCTGACCAAAAAACTCCTCCACCTCGGACGCGACTTTCGCCCATCGATGGTGGGCCTGACATGGATGCGCGTCGCTGCACGTGCTGCGGCCCAACAGACAGCGGCGCTCAACGGGTTGCTGGAACGGACCCACCACGCGCGTGAGCACCAGCGCCTCAGGCAAGTCGACCAGTTGGAATCCGCCATGCCGACCCCGCACAGACCGGAGCACACCCGCGCGCGTCAGTGCGTGCATGGTCTTCGAGAGGTAGTTCCGCGGACAGGCGAGCGAGGCCGCGATGTCATCCACGCGGACCGGTATCTCCGTCCCATGTTCGGCGATGTAAAGCACGGCGCGGAGCGCGTTCTGAGCGGTGCTGCTGAGAATCACGGGCGGGGGGTCTGAGGAAAGAAACTAGCTAACATCATGATCATGGTATATTTTCTGAAGAACGTCAATATGCACTTTCTCAAACGACCGCTCCGACGCCTCCTCGCCAGTATCGAGGCCCCCCTGACCCGGGTCTTTGGATGGCAATGGAACCCCATCCATCAGGCTGGCACCCTGTCGGTGCTCATGCTCCTCGTTCTGCTCGTCACTGGGCTCTATCTGGTGCTCTTCTATAGAGTCGGAGCGCCGGCCGCCTCAGTGGCACGTATCGCCGCCGACCCGTGGCTGGGCTCGTGGATCCGCACGCTGCACCGATACGCGACCGACGTGTTCGTGATCGCCGCGCTGCTCCACGCCATGCGCATCTTCGCTCAGGATCGCAGTTGGGGACCACGCACAATTGCCTGGATCTCAGGCCTCTTCCTGTTCGGCGCAGGCATGGTGCTGGCGTGGACCGGGTACGTCATGGTCTGGGACACCTTCGGCGAACGGCTCGCGCGGGAAGGCGGTCGACTGCTCGATGTACTGCCGATCTTTTCCGAGCCCCTCAGTCGCATTTTCGCCGGCGACGGACCCGTGCCGAGCGCGTTCTTCTTCGTCAACCTGTTCATTCACATCGCACTGCCGTTGGGATTGGGTGTTGGACTGTGGCTGCACGTCTCACGCGTGGCGCGCCCTGTGCTCCTCCCACCCAAACGCCTCATGTGGGGCGTGGTCGGCGTGCTGACGTTGGCGTCAGTGATCGTTCCCGCTCCGTTGGGTCCCGCCGCCGATCCGCTGCGCCTCGCCATCGACACGCCCGCTGACGTCATCGTGGCATGGTGGCTGCCGCTCTCCGAGCAACTGTCACCGGCACTAGCGTGGGGATTGGGATTCGTCGGCACTGTCATTGCACTGCTCGTTCCGCGACTGACGCAGCGACCACGCACAGCGAGTTGGGCGCCCAGCACCGTCGATCCGCGATTGTGCACCGGATGCAATCAGTGTCCGCAGGACTGTCCATGGGAGGCCATTACCATGGTCGCACGCGACGACGATCGTCCAACGCTCGTGGCGCGAGTCGATCCGTCGCTCTGCGTCAGTTGCGGCATCTGCGCCGGATCGTGCGCACCAATGGGCGTCGGTCCGCCGGGTCGCAGTGGACGTGACCAACTCAGCGACTTGCGCGCGCTCACCTTTCCGGTGCTCGCCACGAAGGCCACGCCGCCAACCATCGCCGTGACCTGCGCGCAGGCTCCCACCGCGCACCTTGATGCCCTGCGCGCACTCGGCGCGCACGTGCACGCCGTCTCTTGTGTCGGCAACCTGCACTCGTCGGTCATCGAACTCTTTGTGCGCAACGGCGCACCCGGCGTCATCGTGTTTGGCTGTCCGCCACGCGATTGCGTGGGACGCGAAGGTCCCAAGTGGTTGCACGAGCGACTGTTCAACGATCGCGAAGCCGAACTGCAACCACGCGTCGATCGGCGTCGGGTGCGCACGGCAACGATCGCGCCAGGGGATCTGTCAGGCACCATCGCCGTCTTCAAGCAGTTCGAACGCGACCTGTCTGCGCTCGTACCCAGTGCGCCGGAGCAGGACATCATCATCGACCTGCTGTGTGAACCGGTCCCCATGGAGGAGTCCGCCTTGTGAATGCCATTCGGCTCGTGACATCCGGCGTGGCGACCATCGCCGGTATCGCGCTCATGGCGTATCTGTCGGCGGCACCGGTTCCGTATCACGCGAACGAGTCGGCGCGGTTGCGACTCTCATGGAGCGCGCGACCGGAGCGCATTGAGGTGTGTCGCACGCTCTCCGACGACGAACTGGCCCGCCTCGCTGAGCACATGCGACAGCGCGTGTCGTGTGACGGCGTGTTTGCCACTTATACGCTGCGCATTGCCGTGGACGGAAGCGCGATTGACGAATCCGTCATTCGCGGCGCCGGACTGCGCAATGATCGACCGCTGTACCTGTTACGCGACTACATCGTGCCGCCAGGGACGCATCGGTTCCAGGTATCCCTCACGCGCCGGGAGAAGACCGACGACGATGCGGCCGCGTTCGCCACGACGGTTGTGCTCGACGTGGACACAGGGCGGTATGCCGGCCGCGCCCAGCGGGAAGCATCAGAGCGCTCGCGGCGCGCACGCGCGGCTATTCCGGCAAGCCTGACACTGGATACGGTGTTTTCCCTGACACCCCGACGCGTCGCGCTCGTCACCTTCAATGCCGAACGTCGAACCCTCCAACTTCACGCAGAGTCGCCTGGGCGATGAACACCCTTTCGGACACGCGCGTGCGCCGCTGGCTGTTGATATCGGCGGCGGCGGTCGTGCTCGCCGTGGCGATCGGCGGCATCACGCGGCTCACCGAAAGTGGACTCTCCATTACCGAGTGGCGACCCGTCTCCGGCATATTGCCGCCAATGTCCAACGCCGAGTGGAATGAGGCGTACGCGGGCTATCTCGCCATCCCCGAGGCGCGGACGGTTCATCGCGGTATCACGCTGAACCAGTTTCAAGCGCTCTTCTGGTGGGAGTGGGTTCATCGCTTGCTGGCGCGTCTCGTCGGTCTGGTGCTGGCGGTGCCGTATTTCTGGTTGTTGGCGCGGGGCCAGATTCGTCCGGCGCATCGCGGGCGACTGCTGCTACTTCCAATCCTTGCGGCCGCACAGGGAGTGCTGGGTTGGTACATGGTGAAGAGCGGACTCGAGATCCGCACCGACGTCAGTCCGTACCGACTGACCGCCCACCTCGGCATGGCGTTGATCATCTACATCGTGTGTGTCTGGACCGCATTGGAACTTGGCGGGCGCGCGTCGACTCCCCACCGCACGCCGCACGCACTGCGTCAATGGATCGTGGTTGGTCTCGTGTTGACGATCACCACGGTGCTGTCCGGTGGATTCGTCGCCGGTCTCGATGCTGGCAAGATCTTCAACACGTTCCCATTGATGGGTGGTCAGGTCGTGCCGACCGGCTACCTCGTGCCGGACGCCGGATGGCGTAACGCATTCGAGAATCCGGTGGCCGCGCAGTTCCATCATCGCGTGCTGGCGTTGACCACCGCCACGCTGCTGCTCGTCCTCACTGCGGTCGCTCGCCGTGCGTCGGTCCATCCGCGGTTGCAACAAGCCACCAATGCCGTGGGATTCATGGTGCTGCTGCAACTGACTTTGGGTATCATCACACTTCTCCTTGGCGTGCCAATCGTCGTCGGCGTCCTGCATCAGGTCACGGCGCTCGCGGTCCTCACCTCTTTGCTGGTTGCCACTCACCGCGCATGAAGTTCACCACGATCATTGAACCGTTCCGCATCAAGACGGTCGAACCCATTCGTCAGACGACTGACGCCCAGCGCGCCGAGGCTATTCGCGCCGCGCACTACAATGTGTTCCAGCTGAATGCCGACGATGTGCTCATCGATCTCCTCACTGATTCCGGAACGGGCGCGATGTCGGTGTATCAGTGGGCCGGCATGATGAAAGGCGACGAGTCCTACGCCGGCGGTCGCTCGTTCCACGCGTTCGTGAAGTCAGTCACCGACATCACCGGCTTTCGTCATGTGATCCCCACGCATCAGGGACGCGCCGCCGAACATATCCTCGCGCGCGCCATGCTCGTGCCGGGCTCGATCGTTCCCAATAACACGCACTTCGACACGACACGCGCCAATGTCGAGCATTGCGGTGCCGTCGCACTCAACCTGCCTATTCGCGAAGGACACGAGCCGCAAACCATCCACCCGTTCAAGGGCAACATGGATGTCGTGGCGCTGGAACACGTGCTGCGCGAGAGTGCGGGCAAGGTGCCGCTGGTGATGATCACCGTCACCAACAACTCCGAGGGCGGCCAGCCGGTCAGCATGGAGAACATCCGTCGCACGTCGGCGCTCTGCCGCGCGCACGGCGTGCCCTTCTTTATCGACGCCTGTCGGTTCGCCGAGAACGCCTGGTTCATCAAGACGCGCGAACCGGGCTACGCCGACAAATCGCCGCTGGAGATCGCGCAGGAGATGTTTCGTCTCGCCGATGGCTGCACGATGAGCGCGAAGAAAGATGGCATGGCCAACATTGGCGGGTTTCTCGCCATGAACGACGACGCCCTGGCGCTTACCTGCCGCAATTCCCTCATCCTCACCGAGGGCTTCCCCACGTACGGCGGACTGGCCGGCTACGACCTTGAAGCCATCGCCATCGGACTGTATGAGGCCCTCGATCCCGACTATCTGCACTATCGCATCCGCTCGGTCGAGTATCTCGCGGAGAAGATGATCGCCGCGGGTATTCCCATCGTGCGTCCGGCCGGCGGCCACGCGTTGTACCTGGACGCAAAGAGCTGGCTGCCGCACATCCCCTCACACGAATTCCCGGGCTGGGCGCTTTCCGTCGCGCTGTACGTCGAAGGGGGCATCCGCGCCGCAGAGATCGGCTCGGTGATGTTCGGCCGTCAGCCCGACGGCAGTGAACGCGCCGCCGATCTGGAACTTGTGCGTCTGGCATTTCCACGACGCGTCTATACGCAAAGCCACATGGACTACGTGGCCGAAGTGCTGTTGCACCTGAACACCATCGCGCGCGACCTGCGCGGCGTGCGCATCGTCGAGCAGCCGGCCGCGCTCCGGCATTTCACCGCCAAATTCGAACCACTGCCCCGCTAGGTGCGCGGAGCCGAATCCATACAGGAGCATCACGTGTCACCTCATCGCAGCTGGGCGGAGCCGTGGAAGATCAAGGTCGTCGAACCCATTCACATGACGACCGCGCTCGACCGTGAATCGCATATTCGCGAAGCGGGCTACAACACCTTTCTTCTGCGATCGGCCGATGTGTATATCGACCTGTTGACGGACTCGGGCACCAATGCCATGTCGGACCGTCAGTGGGCCGGCATGATGATGGGTGATGAGGCGTACGCGGGGTCCCGGAACTTCTACGCGCTGGAAAGCGCCGTACAAGAGTTCTATGGTTTTCCGCACCTCATCCCCACGCATCAGGGACGCGGCGCCGAAAATATCCTGTCGAAGATTCTCATCGCGCCAGGCGATCACGTGCCCGGCAACATGTACTTCACCACCACGCGGGTCCATCAGGAACTGGCCGGCGCAACTTTCCACGACGTGATCGTCGACGATGCGCACGATCCGATGTCCGAACATCCGTTCAAGGGCGACGTCGATCTCGACAAGCTCGACGCGCTCGTCCGCGCAGTCGGCGCCGATCGCGTGCCCTACATCTCCGTCGCCGCCACGGTGAATCTCGCCGGAGGGCAGCCGATCCAGCTCTCGAACCTGCGGCGCGTATCTGACTACTGCCATGAGCGGGGCATCCGCGTGATCCTCGATGCCACACGCGCGGTCGAGAACGCCTGGTTTATCCAACAGCGTGAACCAGGTATGCATGAGTTCACCGTTGCCGCGATCCTCATGATGATGTGCGAATGCGTCGACGGTGCGACGATGTCCGGCAAGAAGGACTCGCTAGTGAACATCGGCGGCTGGTTGGGTCTGCGCGATGCATCGCTGGCCGAAAAGGCGCGCGGACTCGTGGTCGTCTATGAGGGACTCCACACGTACGGCGGCCTGGCTGGCCGCGACATGGAGGCGATGGCCATCGGCATTCGTGAGTCGGTGCAGGAAGACCACATCCGAAGCCGCATTGGACAGGTGCATTACCTGGGGCAACGGCTCATTGATACCGGTGTTCCCGTCGTCAAGCCGCTGGGTGGACACGCCGTCTTCCTTGATGCGGCGCAGATCCTTTCGCACCTGCCTCGCGACCACTTTCCAGCGCAGGCGCTCAGCGCGGCCCTATACCTCGAATCCGGCGTGCGTTCGATGGAACGTGGCACGGTGTCTGCAGGCCGCGACCCGAAGACGGGCGAGAATCGGCACCCCGCACTCGAACTCGTGCGCCTCACCATCCCGCGTCGCGTGTACACGCAGGCGCACATGGACGTGGTCGCCGAAAGCGTCGCCGAGGTGTACTCAGCGCGTCGACAGGTGCGTGGATTGCGCTTCACGTATGAGCCCGAGCTGCTGCGGTTCTTCCAGGCCCGCTTCGAGCTCTTGCCCGCCACAACCTGATCAGACGTCGAAACGGTCAATCCGACCGGACGGGTCGGGATGTCCCCGCTTGACGTGACGCTCACGACCTGCAAGTTGAGAAGTGTAAGTCGGGAACCATGTCGGCTGGTCGACGCAGGCCCGGCATTTGTCGCGTAACGCGCAACCAGGAGACGCAAGCATGCCGGACGCCCTGTTGTCCGTGGTGGGGTCCCACCCGTTCGTCGCCGGTCTGGAACCGCGCCACGTCCAGAAGCTCGCCTTGATGGCGCGCGAAATGTGCTTCGATACCGGTCGCGTGATCTTTCCCGAAGGTGATCACGGTCGGGAGTTCTACCTGCTGGTGAAGGGCATGGTCGGACTCGAGATCACCTCGCACGGCAGCGTCCTGCGCGTGCAGACACTCTACGCCGGCGATGAATTCGGCTGGTCGGCCGTGCTCACCGGCAAGAACAAGGTGCTACAGGCCCGCGCGCTCAGTCGCGCCGACGTGCTCGTCTTCGATGGCATCGAGCTGCTGGACGCATTCAAGGAAGACAATGCCTTCGGTCTCGCATTCACGATGCGCCTGCTTGGTGTTGTCTCCGAGCGACTGTCCGCCACGCGCGAACAACTCCTCGACATCTACACCCCTGAGTCGAAGCGCGCCGGCACATAAGGGAAATTTTACCGCAGAGTGCGCAGAGTTCGCAGAACAACAGCCTTCACTAGTACAGCTGTACTCTGCGAACTCCGCGCACTCTGCGGTTGAATTGTGTTTAGTCGAATGCGCCAGTAACCGCCGCCCCTACATCCGATCCAGCATCCACCCCGGAAAGATCGACAGCAACACCGTCGCCGCCAGACACAACAGGCTCGCGCCTCGCGCAAACGCACCAGCCGGCCGATCACCTGCGGCTCCGGCACGCGCGGCCATCGCATCCGGACTCATGAACATGAGCTGGATCACGCGAAGATAGAAATAGATTCCCAGGTAACTCCCCACGAGACCGAGCACTGCGTACGTGGTGTAGCCCGCGGCCAGCACGTTCTTGAAGATCAGGAACTTGGCCACGAAGCCCGGGAACGGCGGTATGCCCGCCAACGACAACATCGCAACACTAATCGCGCTGGCCGCGAACGGATTGCGGTGCCACAGCCCCTTCAGGTTGTCCAGCACATCACGTTCGGCATCATTGTCGTTCGCCGGCAGCGCCGCGAAGGCCAGCACGTTCAATGTCCCGTACGCGACCACGTAAAACAGGACCGCCTGGAATCGACCCGGACCGTCGCCCAGCAGCGCGTAGAACAAGTATCCCGCGTGGGCGATGGACGAGTACGCGATCATGCGCCGGAACGACGGCTGACGCATGGCCGTCAAGTTGCCCCACACAATGGAAATGAGCGGGAAGACGGCCAGCAGATCGGCGACCGGTGACACCACGGGTGCCGCCGCGAACAACCGCACCACGGCCAGCAGCACACCGGCTTTGACAATCGTGGCCATGTAGGCCGTGACCGACACACTCGCGCCTTCGTAGGCGTCGGGTGCCCACGCGTGGAACGGAACAATCGCGCCCTTCAGGAAGAATGCCAGCAGCACCATCACAACGGCCGCGCGCGACATGAGGTCGGTCGCACTCAGCGCCGTGGCAAACGTGGAGATCTCCAGCGAGCCTGAGCCGCCGTACAACAGCGACACACCCATCAGGAACATCGCCGTCGCCGTGCCGCCCAGCACCAGATACTTGAGTGCGGCCTCCGCGCTCTCCGGTCGGCGATACGCCAGCACGATCAGTGCGTACACCGGCAGCGACATCAGCTCGAGACCCAGGAACATGATCAGGAAACTGTCGGCCGAAATCATCAGACACACGCCATAGAGCGACGACAACAGCAGCGCAGGAAACTCTCCACCGTCAAAATCATCACGCGACATCAGCAGCACCGGCAAGGCCAGTGCCAGCACGATCGCCTTCGCCATCATCATCGGCGGTGTGACCGAGAACTGCCCCGGGAACGGCGCGCCAATGAAGCCGTTCGCATACATCGACGCGGCTACCCCAGCGGCGGCGGCAACCGCTGCGACCGCCAGCAGCAACGCCAGCCGCGAATACTTGCCGAGAATCTCCACGCCAAGCAGGACGACAATGCCCAGCAACAGCAAATGCTCGGGCAGCATGGCGGAAAAGGTCAACTGACTGTTCATGGGGCGACTCCGGCCGCAGCGCCCGCCGGCAAACGCGACGTGGTGACCAGTGCCTTGTACGCCTTCGCCGCACCTTCCGAATTGCGCATTGCGCTGTCGGGGAACAGACCCAGTGCGAACACGGCCACGACGATGATGCCGAGAATCGCTCGTTCGCGTGCGTTCAGGTCAGACAGTGGTTGGTGGGGCGCTTGTGCCGCGCCAAACAGGAACCCCAGCGCGAAACGCAGCATGTACAGCGCGCCAAGTACCACACCCGTCACGGCAAGCGCTGCCAGCACCAGTGGGAACGAGTCGCCGCTCAGATGCAGCGGCCACGCGGCCTTGAATGCGCCCAGCAACACCAGGAACTCGCCGGTGAATCCGCTGGTCGTGGGGAGCCCCACCGATGCCAACGTGAGCACCATGAAGAACACGGAGTATACCGGCAGCAGCTTGGCCAGTCCGCCGTAGGCCTTGAGATCGCGCGAATGACAGCGCTCGTAGATCATGCCGACCATAAGGAACAGTCCAGCCGCCACGAGTCCGTGACTCACCATCTGGATGATCGCGCCCTGGATACCGAGAATGTCCAGACTCAACAGGCCCAGCATCACGTAGCCCAGATGACTGATGGATGAGTACGCGATGATCTTCTTGATGTCGTTCTGCACAAGCGCCAGACACGCGCCATAAATGATGCTGACCACGGCCAGCGTCATGAGCACCGGCGTGAAGAGATGCGTGGCATCGGGAAACAGCGGAAATCCGAGCTTCATGAATCCGTAGGTGCCCATCTTGAGCATCACACCAGCCAGAATCACGGAACCAGCCGTCGGGGCTTCCACGTGCGCGTCCGGCAGCCACGTGTGCAACGGCACCATTGGCACCTTGATGGCGAACGACAACACGAACGCACCCAGCAGCAGTGTCTGCGCTTCCAGGGGGAGCCGTGCGGTGTAGAGATCCGCAAACGCGAACGACACGAGGCCCGACGACTGCTGCAGCGAATAGACCAGATAGATCATCGCCGCCAGCATGAGAATGCTGCCGAAGGCCGTGTACAACACGAACTTGATGGTCGCGTAGATGCGTCGTTCGCCGCCCCAGATACCGATCAGCAGGAACATGGGAATCAGCATCGCTTCCCAGAACAGGTAGAACAGGAAGAGATCCTGCGCCACGAATGTCCCCATCATCGCAAACTGAATCAGGAACACCATCGAGTAGAAGAGCTTCACATCCTTCTGGATCGCGCTGAACGCACCGGCCACCACCAAGGGACCGAGAAATGCCGTCAACAGCACCAGCAGCACGTTGAAGCCGTCCAGCCCGATGTGATACGACACGCCCCACGCGGCAATCCACGGCACGCGTGTTTCGAACTGCAACCCCGTCGCGTCACTCGCAAACTGCAGATACAGCCACGCCGTCAGGGCAAACTGCACTGTCATCAGCGCCAACGTGAGTTGACGCGTGAGCTGGGGCTTGTCCGCTGGCACCAGCATCAGCAGCGCCATACCCACAAGCGGCAGGAATAACACCAGATTGAGCATGGTGGACTCAGCCACGTCCGCCTCCCCAGCTCCACAGCAATGCGATCACGATACCAACCAGCACAAAGAGGGCGTACAGATGCAGGCTCCCGGTCTGCACGCGACTGAGCACCCCGGCCGTGCGCTGTCCCAGCGATGCCAACCCGTTCAGGGTGCCGTCAAGAATCGTCCGATCACCGAGCCCCAGAAACACATGCTCGGACAGCCAGTACAGCGGCTTCGCCAACACGCGATCATACAGCTCGTCCACGAAGTACTTGCCCGAGAGCAGTCGGTGTGCGCTGGCGAATCGCGCACGCAGTCCTTCAGCACGCGTTGCCGGCCCACCGTAAATGAATGCGGCGCCCGCCAGCCCCAGCAATGCCAGCGCGACGGACACATATACCAATGGCTGCTCGAGGTGGTGCAACTCCTCGGCGACCACCGGCAGCGGTAACTGCGGCTCAAGGAAGTGCGCCAGCGACAACGCGCCGCCAACCGACGACAGTATCGCCAGCACCACCAGTACACCGGTCATTGACACCGGTGACTCATGGATATGATGGGCCACCTCATGATCCACCCGTGACGCGCCCATGAAGGTGAGCCACAACAGGCGGAACATGTAGAACGCCGTCATGAGTGCGGTGAGTGCAGCGATGCCCCAAAGCCACGGTGCGCCACCGTTGGGACTCGCATACGCGTACCACAGGATCTCGTCTTTCGACCAGAAACCGGACAGCGGTGGTATGCCGGCAATTGCCACCGTCGCCACCGCGAACGTGCCGAAAGTCCATGGAATCTTCCGCGCCAGTCCGCCCATCTTGCGCACGTCCTGCTCGCCGGAAAGCGCATGAATCACACTGCCAGCACCAAGGAACAGGCAGGCCTTGAAGAACGCGTGCGTGACCACATGGAAAATCGCCACGCCGTAGGCGCCCACGCCAAGCGCCAGGAACATGAAGCCCAGCTGCGAAATCGTGGAGTACGCCAGCACCTTCTTGATGTCGGTCTGCACCAGCGCGATCGTGGCCGCGAAGAACGCCGTCGCCACACCGATCACCGCGATGACGTGCGATGCCTCGGGAGCGTGCATGTACACGCCGGACATGCGCGCCACGAGATACACACCGGCCGTCACCATGGTGGCCGCGTGAATCAGCGCAGACACCGGCGTCGGACCGGCCATGGCATCTGGCAACCACACAAACAGGGGAATCTGTGCTGACTTGCCCGTGGCACCGATAAACAACAGGATGCCAACCAGGCTGGCCGACACCACCGGCGCCGCACCGCTGGTGAACGCCGCGTTGATGACATCCATGTCCAGCGTGCCCAACGCCTGATACAGCAGGAACATGCCCAGCAGGAATCCGGCATCACCAATGCGATTGGTGATGAACGCCTTCTTGCCGGCGCGCGCATTGGCCAGCTCGTCAAACCAGAAACCGATCAACAGGTACGACGCCAGTCCGACGCCCTCCCACCCCACGAACAGCACCAGCATCGACCGGCCCAGCACCAGCAACAGCATGAAGAACAAAAAGAGATTCAGGTACGCAAAGAAGCGCCCGTAGCTCTTGTCATGACTCATGTATCCCGTCGAATACACGTGAATGGCCGACCCCACGCCGGTCACAATGAGCGTCATCACCGCGCTCAGTCGATCAAAGTAGAACGTGATGTCGAAGGCGTGTCCGTCGATCAGCGCCCACCGATATACCGGCTCGATGATCGGCGCGTAGCCGCCGGCGCGCAGATCGAGGAATGACTTGATGGTCAGCAGGAACGCAGCGAGCGGAAGTCCACACCCCACCACGTTCACAAAGCCCTTGCCGACCTTGTTGCCGCCCAGTTCGGTCGCCAGCACGCCGTTCAGCAGAAAGCCCAGCAGCGGCAGCAACGCGATGGCGGCCAAGATATGCAGAGAAAGCATGGTCGCCTATCCCTTGAGATCGGTGTAGACGTCCAAATCCAGGCTGCGCTTGCGACGCACCAGCAGCAGGACAATCGGAATGGCGATGGCGATTTCTGCGGTGGCCACCACGAACGTCAGAAACACCAGCACACCGCCCGCCGCCACCGCGCTCCGATGCAGGAAGGTGATCAGGCTGAGATTCACGCCGTTGAGCATGAGTTCCATGCACATCAGCATGATCAACGCGTTGCGACGCAGGATGACGCCCAGCAATCCCAGCGAAAACAGCGCGATGGACAGCCACAACAGCGCCTGATACTTATCCATGCGACCTCCGACTCACCTTGACCACCGCCAGCGCGGCCACGATCGCCGCCACCAGCAGCACCGTCGTCAGTTCGAACGGCAGCCAATAGTCGCGAAGAAAGAGCGTCGAAAACTCCGCCATGCCGAATACGGCGCCTTCGGGCACCACCGGCAGTGAAGTCGGTGCCAGCGAACGCCACACGCTGATGCCCAGCACGCCCACCAGCATCGTGAACGCCAGCACACCCGGAATCAGCAGATTCGAATAGCGGCGATTACCCGATGCCTCACGCACCTCCAGCAACATGATCACATACACCATGAACACCATGACCGCGCCCACATAAATGAGCACCTGAAACGCGGCGATGAAGTGCACGCCCAGCAGGCCGTAGATCGCGCCGAGCGACACCATGGTGGTGATCAACGCCATCGCCACGCGCATCGGTTCACGCAGGATCAGCATCAGAATCGCGCCCAGCAGTGCGAGACCGCCGAACAGCGCGATAATCAGTGAGTCGAGGATACGTCGCCTCGCAGAATCGGGTCGCCGCCCTTCGGGGGATAGGGCTTGGCGACGTCTTGGTGTGGGTTCCAGGTGAGCATTTCGTCCATCGTCAACCACATGTTGAAGCGGTCGGTGGAAGGAAGCCCCGGCGTATCGGGAACCATGCGAATGGCGTCTTCCGGGCAGGCCTCGATACACAGGCCGCAAAAAACGCATCGCGAGTAGTCAATCTCGAACCGCACGGGAAACTTCGGGTGCGCCGGATCGTTGGCGTCAAAGCCGGATTCGATCTCGATGACCTTGGCCGGGCAGACCGTCGCACACATGTTGCACGCAATGCACTGCGGCGAGCCGTCAGGGCGCTGCGTCAGGATGTGCTTGCCGCGATTGCGCGGCGCGTAGTCCGCCCGCTTCTCCTCGGGATAGTACGTGGTCAACGCGCCTTTTCGTCCAGTCATCCAGCGCGCCATGTTGCGCAGGAAGATGCCGGTCGTAATCGACAACCCGCGCAGGATCTCCGGCAGATAGGCCCGCTCCCAGAGCGACATCGTGGGTTCGTTCCAGTACGCCTTGCGGACATGCGCTTTCGCGTTGTACCGCAGCTGCACCAGCGGCTCGGGTCGCGTCGGAAGATTCGACGTCATGGTGTGGCTCCCTGCTTGAGCCATACGATGACCGCAGTCACCGAGAGATTGATCAGCGTGAGCGGCAACAGAAACTTCCAAGCGAACATCAGCATCTGATCATACCGAAAACGCGGCAGCGACCAGCGAATCTGAATCTGCAGCACGCACATGAAGGCCACTTTCCCCAGAAACACGGCCAGTTGCGTAAGCACCACCAACCCGTGACTCATCGCCACCACATGCCCACCGGGGAACGTGAATCCCGCGTCGTTCATGAACGGCAGATTGTAGCCACCCAGGAACAACGTCGTGAACAACGCCGCCACAATCGCGATCTCGATGAACTCGGCGAACATGAACAGCCCCATCTTCATGGCGCTGTATTCCGTGTAGTACCCGGACACCAGTTCCGATTCCGCCTCGGGCAAGTCGAACGGGATGCGCTTGTTTTCGGCGATGGCCGCCGTCAGAAACAAGAGCGCCGCAAAGGGCTGATAGAACACGCCCCACGCCGGCAACACGCCCCAGATCATCCCCGACTGTTGTTGCACCATGCCACGCAGGTCCACCGTGCCGAACACGAGAATCAGTCCCAGCACCGTGAGACCCATCACCAGTTCGTAGGAAATCATCTGCGAACCGGCGCGCAACCCGCCCAGCAGCGAGAACTTGTTGTCCGAACTCCAACCGGCCAGCATCGTCCCCAGAATGGTGAGACCGCTGAAGGCGAATACCACCAGCAGGCCGGCATTCAGGTTCGCGATCTGCATTGGATACGTGCGTCCGTCAAACCACGGCGCGAGCGCAGGAATCAACTTGCCGGGATCGAGAATGCCGCCAAACGGAATGACGGCGAACACCAGCAGCACGGGAGAGAACACGATGTACGGTGCCAGCGTGTACGCCAGCTGATCGTACGTGCGCGGCCTGAAGTCCTCTTTCAACAGCATCTTCATGCCGTCGGCCATGCCGTGGAAGAGTCCCATCCACACCAGCTTGATTTTCGTGAACGGCACGCGAATGTAGGCGCGATTCGCGCCAATCCGATCCGACATCACCGCCGCCTGCTTGCGTTCCACCCACGTCAGCAGGCCGCCAAATCCCATCAGTACGCCAATCGACGCACCCATGAAGATCAGCGCAATCACCAGATCGGGCAGCACTAGCGTGCCCCCGCCATGTGCGACGACGCAGCGAAAATCGACTCGAACAACGGTTGCGCGTCAGCCACACTCGCCTTCTTCACAAAGCACTGCTCAAATCCCGTCACAACGCCCTGAAAATTGGTGTAGTGCCCGTTGCGCTCGGTTTGCACGCTGATGGGGATCAGCACATCCGCGCGCGTGTTCTCCGGTAACTGATACGAGGTGAGCAACACCACCCGCGCCGACGATGGAATCGCCGCAAACGGGGCTCCCTCTCCCCACACGAATACCAGATCGGTGTCAGCAGGGATGGCCTGCGCGACATCCGCCGGCAACGCGGGGAACATCGCGCGCGCCGCCGCCGAGTTGGGATTCTTGTCGGGCTTGATGAGCACATCATCCTCGACGCGCTCTCCCGGCTGGACCACCCAATCTGCCTTCACGAAGCTCGTAAACGACGGCCCCAGCGCGGCGTGAAATGCGGCCAACTCCTCGTTCGATCCCCAACTCGACACCAGGGCCACCGCGTGCTTGGCAGAGGCAATGAGTTCCGCCGCCGCACGGATCGCGACGTCCAAATCCACCACCTCACGCTGCACCATCGCCTGTTCGGCGCGCTCGCGCTCGAACATGCGGGCGAGGTCGCGCGCCTTGTTGCACACCCACGGCCCGTTGACGGCCGGATTGTCCAGCGGTGTAACGCGATCGATGCGCGTGTTCAGATGTCC
>JBEBIR010000208.1:0-6444 GCA_040080315.1 Gemmatimonas sp. | reverse complement strand
TACTGGGACAACCATGCGCCGGGACTGTACGTGGATATCGTGACCGGTGAGCCGCTGTTCGCCTCCACCGACAAGTTCGACTCGGGCAGCGGCTGGCCGAGCTTCACGCGACCGGTCGCGCCGAACGTGGAGGAGAAGGTCGATACCACGCACGGGATGCGTCGCGTCGAGGTGCGCTCACGCCATGGTGACTCGCACCTGGGTCACGTCTTTCCTGATGGCCCACGGGCGGAAGGCGGACTGCGCTATTGCATCAACTCCGCATCGCTGCGTTTCATTCCGCTTGCCGAGCTGGAACAGGCGGGGTACAGCGAGTTCCGACCCCTATTCGGCGAGAGCGCATCGTCATGAACGCATCATCGAACGCGCAGCCGCGCACCGAGGTCGCGGTGCTTGCCGGCGGCTGTTTCTGGGGCGTCGAGGAAATCCTCCGCGCGGTGCCGGGTGTGATCGAAACTGAAGTCGGGTACACGGGTGGGTGGCTCGCCAATCCGACCTATCACGACACGCATGACAGCAAGTCGGGCCACGCAGAAGCGGTGCGTATCACGTTCGATCCTTCGGTGCTGACGTACGAAACGCTGCTTGAGGACTGGTTCTTCAAGTTGCACGATCCCACCACAAAGAATCGACAAGGCAACGACACGGGAACGCAGTATCGCTCGGCGATCTTCTACACATCACCCGAGCAACAACAGGTCGCCGAAGCCGTGAAGCTGCGCGTGGATGCATCGGGAAAATGGTCGCGTCCTATCACCACGGAGATCGCGGAGTCGTCGACGTGGTATCGTGGCGAGGAGTACCATCAGGACTACCTGCAGAAGAACCCCGGCGGCTACACCTGTCACTGGATGCGCGAGTAGTCCGGATCGAACTACCGGCCCGTGCGACAATCCACTCGCGTCCCACTTTGCGGTTCGTAGCACAGTCGACCTTCACGACCCGCCTGCTGCCGATCTCTGGGCCAGATGGTCCAGCGGGGCGCGGTGGTGTTGTTGTGCAGTTGCACGTGCTCGAGCTTGGCGCGATCGAGCTCACTGGTGATGCCTTCGGCGCGCAGTGAGGCTAGGATTCGGTCCAGCGCAATGATTTCCAATGCCAGCGATGGCGTGCGACTCGACCCGCCGTTCTGGCGATATTTCCACGCGGAATCCGGCGCTTCACGTGATGCGTCGAGGCTGGCGAATCGGCTGGCGGACGACATCCTGATCTTCAGCGGACAGGCGCCGTCGCGACCCGATGCGCAGTTAATTTCGATGGAGGTCACGGTCGCATCGCCGACCCACTCGCGTTGGGCGCGCGCCAGTTGCGCGGCGGTCTCGCTGACCACATTGGGTGGAACCACACGCGCCGGCGGTGCGGCAGGCATGGGCGTGTTGATGTCGCCAGCACGCCGACGTGTCGCGGCATCAACCGACGAACGATCACTCGACACGACCGCGGATCGCTGGTTACCAGGTTTGGCGGCATCGGTGGCGAATCGTTCAGCGAGCGCTCTAAAGGCCCACATGATACCAGCGCCCACCAATGCCACGAGCAGGAGCGCCATCGCCGCGCGACGAGCCGCGCGTTTGGCGCGCCCCGCGACGGGCACTGACTGCTTCACGGCGTCGAACAATGCGTCGACATCGCGGCGCCAGCGCATGTCGCTTAACTCAAACGCCTGACGGCGGGTCAGAGGGCTGAGCGGCGCAGGCAACCACGCATCGCTGGGCATTTTCGCGCCTTCACACAGCACGGGTATCACGCGCACCTTCTGATCGGCGAGGGCGGTGACGACTTCGAGTCGGACGAAATCGTTGGGATCATCGATGCGCCGAGAGCCACCATCGTTCACACCGGCCCATCGCGGACCCATCGCCACCAGCACGACAATCGACTCGGCCAACCCCTGGCGTAACACATGAATGAAATCGTCGCCCGGCGCAATTCCGCCCACGTCCATGAACACCCGGTCCGCACCGAATACGCGCACGAGTTCGTCGTGCAGTCGACCAACGTGGCCGGCCGTATCACCACGTCGATAGCTCAGGAAGATCTTCTTGCGACGAAGCATCACGAGAACGTTCAGGGGAGCTGGGGACGCTACATCATCCCGGCGGATTCACCGGTCGCGCGAGATAATCCACGCGCCATCCAGCCAGATCTTCGCCCATCACGTCCGCCACCGACAGGGCCAACTCGCCCAGTGCGCGACTGGCCAGCGGCTGCGTGAGGTCCAGTTGCGCCAGACGCTGCGCGAACCGCTCGAGTTGCTGGGCGCTGGCTTCGGTCCGAATTCCTACTTCCTGATAGCCGGCCTGACTGGCGAAGCCGTGAAGCGCGGCTCCGAAGGCCGGTCCCAGAATTCCTATTCCCGTCAGGGCGGTGACGAGTGCCGGTTCGAGATCCAGGATGTGCAGGTGCTCCAGCACGTGCGCCAGTGCGGCGCCAAGCGCGAGCAGCAGTGGAATCCATGGCATCAGGTGCAGTCGATGCTCGGCGTGATGCGCAATCGTATGCGCGGCACGATTGTAGTTGAGCTGCGCGTTTACGAGATCGTATCGGATCTGATCGGCAAGCGCGCGCACGGTAGGCGCATCCAGATGCACGGGTGCAAGCCCGACTTCACGCGCCAGCGCGCGATACCACCAGTTCACCCATGCCGGACGCGGATCGGTGAGTACGGCGTGTGTCGGGACGCGGATCACCGGGGAACTGCGCCCCAGCGGCCACAAGAAGCCCAGATGGCGCACGCGTTCGGCGAGCAGCCGATAGTCCAGCCACTTCGCATGAAAGCGAAGCCCACGACTGCGCACAAAGAACGCCGTGAGTATTCCCAGCAGCAGCAGTTCGGTGATTGCGAAGGGCAACTGGTACGCGCTGTCCACAATGCTCGCCGTCCACGCGCACACTACCGCGAACGGGGCAAAGAACAGGATGGTGGTGAATGTCGAACGATGACGCGCCCCATATGCCGACGCGAAGTAGTCGGCGCGACGAAACTCCGGATCGATGAGCGCGCCTCGACGAGCACTCATCGATGGCGCGGTGTCGATGGCACTCCAGGGAACCGTGGTTGACGCCGGTGATTTCGGAATTGGTCCGGCACCCGCTGAACTGGCGGATCCTGCCAACACCCATTGCGCGATCCCGTAAATGCGCGCACCGAACTGCCGCACGATCATGCCGGCGGGTTGCTCCTGCACGTACTCCACAAGCGCACGATGGATCGCCAACGACGCGGCCTCCTGATCGTGTGTTCCTTGCTGACCTCGCATGACCACCATTTGCGGGTGATGCGCGTCAGGCGACTGGAGCAAGCGCGTTACCACCTCGTCGATCGCTTCCCACACATTGGTCGAGACAACGGCAGCGCCGGCGGCATCAAGCATCGACACCCGCTGCGGATCGACCGAATGGATGTGAATAACCGGGAGTCCTTCGATGCGCGCGCGCTCGATGACCTGTGCGGTTCCGGCTTCACCGCGCGCCTCGTAACCGTCCCAAATGGCGATCATGATGTCGCAGTTCCACACCAACCGTCGATTGGTCTCGACAAGTGTTGCTTCGTGTCGCGCGCGCCGCTCGCCCGGCTCCGGTTCATCGGCCAAGGGCAATCCATCGAGAATCAGGCGAGCGCGTGCCGCATCCCACAACGCCCGTGTTGGCGTACCCGGTGCGCACCGGTCGCTTAACGTGGGCAGGTCGTACGGCGCGACGACATCGAGGACAAATCCGCTCGTTGGTTCAACGGCGACGCTCGCGGCGAGCTCGTCCGCACCTTCCGCGAGTGCGCTGACCAGCGAAAGAACGGATTCGCCGGGTGCAAAGAGCTCCGGATGCCCCTGTTGCACACTTCTTGCAGCTGCATGCATGCGGCCCATCACACTCCGCAGCGTCACCTTCACGTGCTCGGCCTGGTCCCGGTCGAGACGCTCGTCCGGTGCGTGGTGTGCCTCGCGCCACCGATGACCAGTGATTCCGACGCGCAGGGCCAGACGTGGAAGGCGTGTGAGTTCGGGCATGCGCAGAACTTGCAGGCACCGTCTCGTTGGAAGCAAGCGTGTTTCAACGCTATATTCGCCGAACGCACTCAAGGATTTCGTCATGACCGCCGCCTCACCAGCACCGCCATCGCAGCCGCCGACCCCACCACCTTCGCGGCGTGTGCTTGACGCGCATGAGAAAGTGATCATCGGAAGCGCCGTGGTGGGATTGCTCCTGACTGCGGTCGCTGTGCTCACGTTGCCAGCGCCCGATGCGAGTGAGTCGCGTGTAGCGCCCATGGTGACGGTCGTGCAGACGCCCGTGCTGGCGCCGCGGGTCGACTCGACGCCGACTATGTCGTCGCCAACAACAGCCAAGGCCGACTCAAACACGACGCTTGCCGTTTCCAAGTCCAAGCCGCCGGTCGCCAAGGTGCCGGCTGTCAAGCCGCCAGCCGTCAAACCGAAACCGATCCCGGTGAAAGTCGTGACGAAGCCCGTCGCCGAGAAACCGGCGAACGCTCGACGTCGTGGCTCGTTGTGCGAAGAGCACGTGACGGCCCAGGCATGGAACGACGCGTTCGAAGCGTGTACCGCGGAGGCGTCGAGTGGAAAGCCGCTTGCGCAACGTCGGCTGGCGTTGATGTATCTCGCGGGAAGCGGAACGGGACGCAGCGATCAGCAGGCCACGAAGTGGTTTACCGATGCGGCCAACAACGGCGACGTCGAGTCGATGTACCAGTTTGCCCTTTCGCTCGAACGCGGGCGAGGCATCAAGAAGGACCAGTCGGCCGCATTGCGGTGGTACACTCGTGCCGGTGATGGCGGCCACGCCGCGGCGCAATACGCCCTCGGACAAGCCTATGAGCGTGGGCGCCTGAGCGCACCCAAAGACAAGCGTCAGGCATTGGATTGGTACCGGAAGGCGGAAGCACAGAACTACGGCGACGCCGCCACCAAAGTACGCGAGCTTTCCCGTTGACCGAGCGACCTATGTCCCGGTCGCGCGCGATGTTCCCGAGCTTGTCAGCTGCTGCCGTAACGGGATGGATTGGTGGCGCGGTGGCGTGGTCGGTGACCAGCGGATGGACGGACATGTCACCGTTGCTCTCCTCGTATGATCGCATCGATCAATTGGTCGCGCTGACCATCGGCGCTTGCACCGGTGCCTGCGTTCTCACGACGCGCGCGCGGCATCGGCGCGAACCGCTTCTGGCAGCGTTGGGGGCCGCTGTGCTCTTGGGCGGCGTGGCCGCGTTGGTTGGTGCGACGACAGGGCTCGCATTGCGCGGCAGTGAGTCGTCGACGGGTTTTGTCGTGGAGCGGATGGCCACGTGGGGTCTGCTGGCCGCGTTCGCTGCCGCTGCGCTGTCCTGCTATTCGCGCACCCGGACGATGTTGTCGAGCGCCGAGAGTTTCGTGCTGGGCGCACTGGGAGGAGCCATTGCCGGCGCACTTTTCAGCTTGCCCGGACCGGCCGAACTGTGGCTGCCAGTGGCGATGACGTGGTGCGGCAGCGCCATCGGATTTGCGGCAGTCGGACCAGCCCTATGGCGCGCACCGGTTGTCGTGCATGTCCTCCCGCCGCGAGGAGGACGTCAATCGATGTGGTCGATGCATGAATGCGCGATCGACAATGGATGGTCGAGAAGCCTGGCCGAATCGCAGGTTGGATGCGTGGGTGACCGCGTGTACGTGTATCCGCCGCCGGCGGGTGCTGTACTCAATGGGTATCCACTTTATCGAGCGATTCAACTCACGCGTGACGCAATCCTCTCGGTGGGTCGCCATCGATATCGGCTGATCGTGCGACGACCGTCATGATCAATTCGTCCATTCGCGCAATCGGCCGATTGATCGGCCGGACGATGTGCGCCGTGCTGCTGACGGCCGGATCACTGCTGGCACAGTCGCCGATCGGGACCGACGTCGCGGCCCCGGCCCGTTTCGTGCTTCTGCGCTGCGGTCCCCAACGGGATGCGTCATGCCTGGCGTCACGGATCGCGCTCTCGCCAGACGCGGCGTTTGGCGGTGAAGGCGCGTTGGCACCACAATGGCGCGCGCAGTTGGCCGGCGTTTTGATGTCAGGTGCTTCGCAGCCCCGTGTCGCCGGCGCAACGCAGCCGGATGTCACGCCACTGTTTGGTGTCCCGGTGTTGTCGGCAACATCACTGGGTCGTGCGGTGCTGCTGGGCACGGTCGAACTGCTGACGTCCACCGGATCGATCATCCATCTGCGCGCGAGCTGGCGACCTCCGCTCATTTCACTGCCGGCGTTTGCGGGCACCGCCGATTCGACATCACTTCCCCCGGCAATCCGTGAGGCGCTATCGATTGGCGCCGAACCGGCGGGTGTGCGTCCAGCCTTGTTGATGCTGTTGGCGTTGACGGGCCTGCTGCTGGTCGTGTTTGTACCGCGCTTCCTCTGGACGGGAGATCGCGAATCCGACGAAGACTTGGCGCAGCAGGTGGCCGC
>JBEBIR010000207.1:0-6480 GCA_040080315.1 Gemmatimonas sp. | reverse complement strand
CTGCAACCCCAGCCGGGCTTGGGGTTTCGCGAACGCCGAGCGGTAGGCACCAATACCCAGGAACGCAATCACACCGGGCTGATAGCGCAGCGCCAATGCACGCAATCGCGCGCCGCCCGCCACATACTCCGCAGGCGAAAGCTCCGCAGCCGCGGCGGTGGTTCGCTCGACCATGTTGGTAATACCGATACCGAGGGGCAGAAGTTCACGTTCGTCCCACGGCGCAAACTGGCGTGGTGTGAAGCCCGCGCCATGCAATGCCGGCCAGAAACGATTGCCCGGTCGTCCGAAATGATGGCCGATCGCGGCCGTGTACAGTCCCGGATTAATCCCGCAGAACAGGACGCGCAAACCCGGCGCAACAAGGTCGGGTACGATCCGATCAATCGCAGCAGCCAGATCGGCCTTCGTGGGTTTTCTCGGGACACCCGCACGCTCCGACGGACTCACGACGGCGTGTTTCTCCCGGACGCCAACTCCCCTTTCAATGCCGCAATTGCCGTCAACGCCTGCAGCGGCGTCATGTTGTCTGGCTCGAGCGCGGTGACGGCATCGGCCAGTCGCGTCATCGCCGGATCCACCGCAGTCGCTGTCGGCTGCTCTCCGAAGAAGCCCAGTTGAGCGGTCGGGACACCGGGTCGCACCATGTGCGGTCCGCGACGCGTCGCGCTGCGCGGCGCCGCATGCGTTTCGGTGGTCAGCCGCTCCGCCATCTGTTCCCCTTCGCCTTCCAGCAATGCCAGCACTTCCTTCGCCCGCGCGATGACCGCGGGAGGCAATCCTGCCAGTCGACCTACTTCAATGCCGTAGCTGCGGTCCGCACCACCCGGAATCAGTTTGTGCAGGAACAGCACCTGATCGCCAACTTCACGCACTGCCACGGTGAAATTGCGCACCGCCGGCAGCTCGTTCGCCAGTTGCGTCAACTCATGATAGTGCGTCGCGAACACCGTCTTGCAACCGATCGCGTCATGCAGATGTTCACTCACACTCCACGCGATCGACACACCATCGTACGTGCTCGTCCCTCGGCCAATCTCATCCAGCAACACCAGCGACCGCGCCGTCGCGGTATGCAAGATGGCGCTCGTTTCGCTCATCTCCACCATGAACGTGCTCTGTCCGCGCACCAGATTGTCGCTGGCACCCACCCGCGTGAAAAGGCGATCGACAATCGGCAATCGCGCGCGACGCGCCGGCACATATGCACCGACTTGCGCGAGCAGTTGAATCAATCCGATCTGACGCAGGATGGTGCTCTTGCCCGCCATGTTGGGCCCAGTGAGCACAATCAGTCGTGCGCCCTCCGACAGCAGGAGGTCGTTGGGAATGAACTTCTCACGCGCCATCATGCGCTCGACCACCGGATGCCGTCCGCCCGTGATCTCCAAGTCGAAATCATCATGCAATTCGGGGCGCGCGTATTGCTCGCGCTCGGCGACTTCCGCAAACGCGCTCAACACATCGATGGTCGCTACGCGTCGCGCCACCGCTTGCCAGCGGGCAATGGCCAGCCCTGCCTCCCGACGCAGGGCCTCGAACAACTCACGCTCATGCGACTCAATCCGGTCGGCGGCCGTGAGCACCTTCTCCTCGTACGACTTGAGCGCCGGGGTCACATAGCGTTCGGCACCGGTCAGCGTCTGCCGACGCTGATAGTCATCGGGTACGAGATGCTTGTTGGCGTTCGAGATCTCGAGGTAGTACCCAAACACCCGGTTGAATCCGACCTTGAGCGATGCAATGCCGGTGCGCGCGCGCTCCTCCGCCTGAATCGTCGCGATGGCATCCTTGCCGCCGTCGCGCAGCGCGCGCAAGGCGTCGAGTTCCGCATCAATACCCGGCGCGATCGTGTCTTCCTCACCGATCGCCAGCGGCGGTCGCTCGACCAGCATGCGCGTCAGTCGCTCGGCGCAATCCGCGCCGTCATCCCACTCCGCCAGCAGCTGTCCCAGCACACCGCCGGCGGATGCGCCGAGTGTCTGATGATCGCGCACGCCGCGTGCCGCCTGCGCAACTCGCGGAAGTCGCGCCAATGAATCACCCAGCGCGCGCAACTCGCGCGGCGTCGCGCGGCCCGCGGCCGCCTTACTGGCCAGTCGATCAATGTCTCGCACACCGTCAAGCGCTTCGCGAAGGGCGGCACGACCCACAGGAGCGCGCACCAGCACCGTCACAGCATCCAGTCGGTGTTCGATGGCCGCGCGATCCATCAGCGGCGCCAGCAACCACTGTCGGAGCAACCGCTGCCCCATTGGCGTGACCGTGCGATCGAGCACCGACAACAGCGTACCCGTCTGCTCGCCTCCGCGCAGGGATTCCACCAACTCGAGATTGCGACGCGTCATTTCGTCCAGCGGCATCACGCCACCGGGTCGTTCAACGATCGGCCGGGCCAAGTGCGGCAAACCACTTGGCTGCAGCTCTCTCAGATACCGCAGCAACGCGCCTGCGGCGCCAATGGCCGCGCCGTCTCCCTGCCCCAATCCGAAACCGTCGAGTCCTCGCACATCGAACTGTCGCGTGAGTTCGTCGGCCGCCATCTGTGCGTCAAACTCCCACGGCTCGCGCTCGGTGACCAACGCCCGCTCGGCGACCGCCACCGCGCGCGCCATCGCGTCGTCGGCGTATCCGCGCACCACTAACAACTCGCGCGGTGACAGACGCGCCAGCACTGCCGGGGCGTCGGCGGCGGACACGATGGCCAGGCGCAATTCACCGGTCGACAGATCGGCCGCGGCAATACCCACCTGCGCGCGATCACCATCACGCGCGGTATCACGCCCGGTGGCAATGGCGCACACGTAGTTCGCGCGCGCCCCATCAAGCAAGTCATCAGCGAACACGGCGCCGGGCGTGATGGTTTCGACCACCTCTCGCTTCACCAGCCCTTTCGCAAGCTTCGGATCTTCCACCTGCTCGCACACCGCCACACGATGTCCCTGTCCCACCAATCGGCGCAGGTACTCGGCGGCCGCCTTGACCGGAATACCGGCCAATGGCACTTCGGCGGCACCGCCGTTGTTGCGGGCGGTCAGCGTCAGTCCCAGCACGCGCGACGCCGTTTCCGCGTCGTCGTAGAACATTTCGTAGAAATCGCCCATTCGGAAGAACAGGATGGCGTCCTGATGACGCGCCTTGATCTCCCGGTATTGCTGCATCAGCGGCGTGGCCGCACCACTCATCGACCCAGCTCCGCTACGAAGCCGCGCTGCCCTTGTTTCTTGAGTCGCGCCAGCATCGCCGTCGCGGCCGCGCGCGTTTCATATCGCCCAACCCGAACGCGATACGGTTTGCGCTCGCCATCAATGCGAGCCTTGATGCCGCGCTTCGCCAGACGCGTCACCAGCGCAGTGGCTTGTGCGCGCGTATCGTACGCCGCCAGTTGCACCGTGAAGTTCGCGTTGGGTGGTTCCGCAGCAGGTTTGGGTTCGACATCCGCAGGCGGTGGTACCACCACCGCAGGTGCGGTACCGCCGCCTGCAGTACCCGCTACTGCCGTCGCGCAACGCTGTCGCAAATCATTCGCCTGAAGGCGCAGTTCACCATCGGGTACGTCCACCGCCTGCAACGCCTGCACGGACTCGCAGGCGTGCGCAACGTCCCGTTCCTCGAAATAGCTGCGCGCAATCCAGATCATCGTCTTCGGACGATGTGACGACTCGGAAAAGTCGCGCAGGATGCGCTCGAAATACGCGCGCGCCACCGCCGGTCGTCCTCGCAGGATTTCCAGTTCGCCCAACCGCAGCAACGACTCTGGCACGCGCATCGACAGCGGGGCATCGGCAACGAGTCGCTTCCAATCGCGCTCACCATCGGTCACGCGCTCACTTAACACGGCGCGCCAATACAGCGCTTCCGCCAGATCCTCCGACGAGGGATCGGCACGCGACACCAGTGAGTCCAGCAGGGTCCGCGCGGCGGGTCCGGTGCCGGCATCCATCATCGCGCGCGCTCGGCCCACGGCCGACGTCACGCCGACGGACGCCTGTGCCTGCACGCGCGCCGCACCCGCCAGCACCAGCAGCAGTCCGCACAGTGCGCGACGCATCACGCGGCGTTCCGTCGCCGGCTACGCAGCGCGCATAGCGACAACACGAGTGACATGATCGTTTGCTCCGCGTTCGACACGGTCGTGTCCTTGAGGGCGATGTCCGCTTCCAGCAACAAGGCGAGCGAACGCTCGCACGCGGCCGCGCTCCACTGATCGGTCGCCTTGGTCCAGGCCGACGCTGCCTCGCCCCACGGACGACCGGGATAGCCGCCCACTTCCTTCAAGTACGCGAAGTACTCGCCCGGCAGACGATTCGTTGGCGTGCCTGCGTCGCGTCGCGCGCGGCCAAATGACAACGCAAACGCCTGCGTGCTCAGCATCATCACCACCTGCACCGCCGTCACCTTCGGCTGACCAAGCACGTGCGCAACCAGCGTGATCGCCGCTGCCGCATCCTGTCTCGCCACGGCATCCAGCAGATCAGTCACCGTCTCCCCGCGTCGCACACCGACGACGGCACTGACCGCGTCCGCGTCAATCGCTACTGTGGCGACAGTGCCAGTACCATCGGTGTGCGCGCGTTCGTGCGCGCCCAGCGCGTAGCTCGCGCACTTGTCCAGCTCGGCGGCCAGCAGGTGCAGATCGTTCCCGACCGCCTGCTGCATCAGCTCGGCGGCGTCCTCGGAAATGCCAATGGACAGCGCCGTCGAGGCGTGGTGAGCAATCCACTTGCGCACCCGTTCGGGCGACAGCGGCACGAACTCCAGCGGCGTCGAGGCATTCACCAGAGCGTCGTCGGCTTTCGTGCCCGCCAAACTGGTCAGCAACAGCAGCGTATCGCTTGCCGGGCGTGCGAGATAGCGATCAAGCTGCGCGCGCGCGGCTTTCTTCAGCAACGTCACGTCGCGGATGACGACGGCGCGACGTTCGGCAAGCATCGGCGGGGTGGCCAGCACACTGCTCACGGTTTCGGCGTCCAAGTCGCTACCGCGTCGAATCTCGCAGTTGAAGTCGCGCGTGGAGGGATCGATGGCAGCCTCCAGCAGGTCGCGCACCGCGAGATCCTTCAGGTAATCGTCATCACCGTACAGGTAGTACACCGGCGCAAACGTGCGCGACTGTACAGCGGCGAGCACCGAGCGTTGTGCGGATGCTTCACGTGTGGTGGTGGTCGAGCGTTCGGCGCGGGGCGGCATGCCCAAAGATACGTTGCCCGGCGCCATCACCGGAACGTATTGCCCGCGAGACTACTGGCGACCGTCCAGCATCATGGAGTAATCGACGTTCACGAACTGCGTCGGCATCTCGTCGAGGAGCACCGCGGCGGGCCACACGGAACTCCCGGTGGCCATGGCTTGCAACAGCGCTGGCGATACATAGCGGATTTCCGGACGGGCAGGTTCCGAGGCGATAACCGGCTCCATCGCGACCAGCGGCGCTTCGACGGGCAGGGTGACGCGCCACACCAGCACGCCAATCATGGCGCTGGCGGCGATCGCGACAATCGTTCGCGGCGATCGCCATCCCGCCGACTGATATCCGGGAAACGGCATCAGCTCGATGTTGCGGCGACGTTCGGCGGCACGACGATCCACGCCTTCGCGACCGTCCACCGTGTGCCCGTCGGCGCGTTCTTGGCGGCATTCCGCGAGCCGAGCCTGCAATCGCGTTTGAAACGCGACCGAAGGCTCGATGGTCGGCATGCTTCTGGCCACCATCAGCGACCGACGCACCATGGTGTCGTGGGCCGCGCATGGGTCACAGGCGAGTATATGGCGCTGGGCCGCGCCCATCTGGTCGCCCGACAGCGTATCGTCGAGATACGACAGGTGATGTTTGCGGAAACTGCGACAGTCCATTGGAGCCATCGACTGCGTCATCGGTTGTGGTTCGGGAAAGCGCGTCCGGTCGGATGGACCCGAGAAGCACGCATGGCAGGATACCCGCTCGCTCTGACGCGGTTCCGGCGCTGGCTTACACTACCGAATACGCGCAAACCCCCGCCGAGGCAATCCCGGCGGGGGTTTTCCGACTTCTTGGGCGGATGCGCGAACTACCGCACCAGCGGGGCGATGATGTCCGCGAAGGCCGTCCGCGCCCGATTCAGGCGCGACTTCACCGTGCCGAGGTTCACGCCGGTAATCTCGGCGATCTCCTCATACGACTTGCCTTCCAGTTCACGCAGCACGAACACCTCGCGGTGATGCGATGGCAGTTTCGCGACCGACTGTTCGACCATCTCCCGCAGGTGTCGCTTGCGGAACAAGTCGTCGGGCCGGGAATGCACGTCTTCGAACTGCAGCGGCCGCTCGTCGTCCTCAAACTTGGCCTTTATTGTCTGGAACAGCACGAGCGGATTGCGCGACCGGTTGCGCAGCTCGTTCTTGGCCAGATTCGAGGCAATGGTATAGATCCAGGTCGAGAACTTCTTCGAGCGATCGAATCGACCGATGTGGCGGTAGACACGGATGAAGACTTCCTGCACC
>JBEBIR010000206.1:0-6488 GCA_040080315.1 Gemmatimonas sp. | reverse complement strand
TCGATTCGCAATCGGGGCAGCGGCAGCAACGTCGACCTGACCGCTGATGCGCGCCATTAGCATCTGAAAGCAGGCGAGCAAAGTCATGTACGGCGTAACGCCCTTGCCAAGACTGAACTGTTTGAGTCTCAAGATGACCGCAGGCTCAAGTTGCGCAACTACCGATGCGCCCTCTCCCTCATGCGCCTGCTCGCGCGGGTAGTCTGTCGGCAAGCGCAGCGGGGTCACGCCTTCCAAGTGGTTGCGCCAGTAGCTGATTTGTCGCGCCACCCCGGCGGTCCCTGCCCTCTCGCGCTGCCACGCTGCATAGTCGGCATAGTCGAGCGCTGGCATCTGCAATTCGACGTGGCGCCCTTCTCTCAGTGCGACGTAGGCCTGACGTAGCTCGCGCAGCAAGATGCCCGATGACCAGTGGTCGCCGATGGCATGATGCATCGACCAGAGCAGTACATGTTCGTGCTCGTCCAGTTGCAGCAACGCGATGCGGTGCAGTCCCGCCACCGACAGGTCGAAAGGTTTCGCGACGATGTCGCCTACGATACCCCGCGCAATCGCACGGCGCTCGGAAGCGACGCGAGGACGCAGGTCGAAACGCTCGATGTCCAGGTGCATTTGCGGGACGATGCGCTGCATGGGTTCACCGTCAACATCTTCAAATCGCGTCCGAAACGCTTCATGCCTTTGCGCGACGGCTTCGACGGCGCGCACCATGGCGTGTGCGTCTAGCGGGCCGGCGAACTCAAGTGCGACTCCAATGTTATAGGCTGTAGTGCCCGGGTTGAGCCTTTGCACCAGCCACATCCGACGCTGCGAGAACGACGTGGGCAGCAGGCCGTCGCGCCGGGCGAGTCGGCGCGGCGCCTGTTCCGCGGTGAGCCGATCAACCCCTTCGTTCAGTCCCAGACGCAGTCGCGCAGCAAAGGCACGCAAGGTCGGACTTTCGAAGATCGCCCTCACAGGGAGTGAAATGCCGAAGTCGCGTCGCACTCGCGACACGACTTGAGTAGCCTTTAGCGAATGCCCGCCCACGCCAAAGAAATTTGCGCTTCGACCGAGCTGTTCCACCCCCAGTACTTCCCTCCAGATGCCCGCAAGTTCGGTCTCAATATCACCGACGGGGGCTTCGAATTCTTCGCTTACGAAAGCGCTTGCATCGGGCGCGGGCAGCGCCGCACGGTCCACCTTGCCGTTCGGTGTAAGTGGCATTGTCTGCAACGCCACGAATGCCGCCGGCACCATGTACTCGGGCAGGTGGTTCGCAAGTTGCGTTCTAAGCTCCTTCATACTGAGCGGTGCCGCTGTCGAGTCTTGGTTCGTTGACGCACTGGTGCCAACGCAGTAGGCCACGAGACGCTTGTCCCTGGCGTTGTCTTCGCGGACCATCACTACCGCCTCGTCAACACCGGGAAATGCCGCCAGCTTGGCTTCGATTTCACCCAGCTCGACGCGGAATCCGCGGATCTTCACCTGATGATCGATTCTTCCAACGTACTCGACACTTCCGTCGTCTCGATAGCGGCCCAGGTCACCGGTTCGATAGCACCGGTCCGCAGGATCCGTGGTGAACGGGTTTCGAATGAACTTGTGATGCGTAGTCTCCGCGTCGTCGAGATAACCCATGGAAAGGTAGGGCGTGCGGACCACGATCTCGCCGGGGTGCCCGATCGCCGCAAGAGCGCCACCCTCGGCCAGAACGAGCACCTGGACTGCGTCAATGCCATATCCCAAAGGGAGAGCGGAGTCGTCGCCGTCGACCTCCGCGGCGTGGTGGGCCATTGCCTGCGGTGTTTCGGTTGTACCGTAAAAGTTCACATGCAAAGCGTTTGGTGCAACCAGGGCGGCGCGTCGGATCGTTGCCCTGCCGAGCACCTCACCGCCCCAGAACATGCGCCGCAGCGCGAACAACCTGGCGCCGGCCTCGGCGCCGTTGGCGATGAGTTCCCCAAGCGCCGGTGTCAGATGCACGACGGATATCTGTTCGCGCTCAAGCCATGCCACCAAGCGCGTAGGCTCGAATAGTTCTGCCTGTTCGGGAATGCACAGTGTCGCGCCGATGGTCAGGGGGGTGAAGATGTCGCGCAGCAGTGGGTCGTGCGCGATGCCCGACAGCAGCGAAAACCGGTCGTGAGACACGAGCACGTGTTGCTGCACATGCCATTCGACGAAATGCGGCAATGCGGCGTGGCCGGTAACGATACCCTTCGGCCGGCCCGAGGTTCCCGATGTAAACGAGATGTATGCGGACGCACTCGAATCGACCTCCGGCAAAACCACGTCGGTCGGTTGAAACTGCGCACGCAATCGATCTGCGCTTCGCTCGACGCGAATCGATGGGGCCGCGGATTCGGGCTTAGGCGACGACGTGCCTGTGCAATCGAGGATCAGGCAGGGCGCGATCTGCGCGATGCAGTCGGCATTTCGCGCCGCCGGGTAGGCCGCGTCAAGGATGGTAAATAGCGCCCCCGCGCGTGCACAGCCAAGCACGGCGGCAATCAGAGCTAGGTGCCGATCAGCGACGATCACAACCCGGTTCCCGGCCGCCACACCGCTGGCGTTCAACAATTGAGCCATGCCACGCGTGCTTTCCTCAAGCTCGCGATAACTTAGAGTCCCGCTACTTGACGTGACGGCGATTCGCTCCGGGCACATCTGGGCACGCTGGACGAATGCATCGTGAATTCGCGCGGGCCGTGCCGGTCCCAACACCAGCGTCGGGTCGGGTAAAACAGTCCGCACCGAATCAGTGATCAGAGAAAAGCTCGCGATGGGCTCATCTGGTCGACGTGCGATCTGAGTCAGCAGAACTTCGAACTGCTCGGCAAGGCGCGCCACGTGTGCCTGGCGAAGCAAATCGGTGCGGAAGTTCAGCATGAAATTTGCCGCTTCGGGCTGACTGCGCAGGTACAGCGTCAGAGGGAACTTCGCCACAGGTTCATGCACTTCGATGGGTTCGCACGCCAGCCCGTGAAAGGTTTCGCCGCCAGTCCAATCGTCGATCGAATTGACCAGCACGTCGAACAGCGGGTTGCGCCCGACGACTCGTTGCGGATTCAGTTCCGTAACGAGGCTATCGAACGGTTGGTCCTGGTGCTGATAAGCCTCCAGCGCAGTGTCTCGCACACTATCGAGAAGCGCGATGAAGCTCAGATTGCCCGCCAGCTTGGTGCGAAGGACCAGCACGTTTACCAGGGGCCCGACCAGATTCGTCAGTTGCGGGCGATCGCGCCGGGCGATCGGCGTGCCCACAACGATTTCGTCCTGACCGCACCAGCGCATCAGCAGAAGCTTGAAGGCCGCCAGGTACAGCATGAACATCGTTGCGCCCTGACGCTTCGCCAGCGCGTGCAGTTCGAGTACGAGCGCGCGTGGAATTGCAAACGCGATCGTCGCGCTGGCGCCGTTGTCGGCGTGCGCGGCGCGGGTATCGATGGGCAGATTCAGCGGCACGATGTCGCGCAATCGCTCGGTCCAATAGAGCAACTGCGGCTGGAGTTTCCCAGCTTTGGTTCGCGCGTCTTCCCAAGCCGCGAAGTCCAGATAGCCGAGCCCGCTGGGCGCGGCAGGCGCCGGTCGTCCAACGCAAAATGCAGCGTAGAGCTCGCTCAACTCGCGGCGCAGAATCGCTTCGGATGAGCCGTCGCTGATGAGGTGATGTAGGACGATTTGCAGCACATGCTCGGCGGCGTGCAACCTCACGAGACACGCGCGCGCCAACGGCGCCAGTGCCAGATCAAACGGTTCGTCGCGCGCGGCGCGCAACACGCGTGCCAATTCCTCGCTTTGATGCTCAGCCGGCAACGCGCTGAGGTCTTGGTCCTGCAACCGCAGCGTCACGTTAACCCCCAACTTCTGGGAGGGCGCCCCGTCGAATTCGACTACATACAGACGGAGGCTGTCGTGGCGCTTCACTAGGGCGTGCAAACTTAATTGCAGTGCTGCACGATTCAACGGCCCAGTGAGGCGAATCGCCCATGACAAATGGTATGCCGTCGGTTCACCTCCAAGGCGGTCGGCCAGCCACATGCCCGTCTGCACCGACGACAGTGGGACCGGTCCACCCTGCTCGCGCGCTGGAATCGGCTCGAACACGACCGCAGATTCCGCGGAGTGCTGCGCCAGATGCTGGCTCAGCGCGGCGATCGTGGGTGCGTCAAATAGAATGCGCAGAGGCAGCTCGGCCTGCAACGCAACTCGAATTCGCGCAATGACCTTCATCGCCAGAAGCGAATGACCACCGAGCGCGAAGAAGCTGTCCCGCCGGCCGACTTGCGGAAGCCCCAGTACTTCGCTCCAGATGTGCGCCAGCGCGGTCTCGATTTCACCGACGGGAGCTTCGAATTCTTCGCTGGCGAAAGCACGCGCATCGGGCGCCGGCAGCGCATCGCGGTCTACCTTGCCGTTAGGCGTTAGCGGCATTGTCTGCAACGCCACGAACGCCGCGGGCACCATGTATTCGGGCAGGTGGCACGCGAGTTCCGCGCGTAGGGTGTGGCTACTCGGAAGCCCGCGCGGCTGGTCTTGAGGTGATTCGTCGGACCCGGGGTACATGGTGCAGTACGCCACCAGCCGCCTCTCGCCGTGAGTGTCTTCCCGCGCAAGTACGACTGCTTCGCGCACTCCGTCGCATGCACCGAGCCGGGCTTCGATCTCACCAAGCTCGATTCGAAAGCCTCGGATCTTGACCTGGCGATCGATACGGCCAAGGTATACAAGCTCGCCATCCGGAAGGCGCTGTACCAGATCGCCGCTTCTGTACATGCGTGCTTGTGGCCTGGTGCTGTTCGGATCGGGAATGAATCTTTGCACCGTAAGTTCGGGGCGGTTGAGATAGCCCATGGCAACACCGCCTCCGGCGACATGCAGTTCACCGGGAACACCGGCGGGTGTTGGTTCTCCATTCGGGTCGAGCACGTACAGCTGCAAGTCGGGTATGGGAACGCCGATGACACTTCCCAAATTCCCCACCAGGTCTGCGTTGGTGAGCACCCGGTAGGTCACGTGCACCGTGGTTTCGGTGATACCGTACATGTTGACAAGGCGCGGTGAACTGTCTCCATAGCGGTCGATCCACGGCTTCAGACTCCGCGGCAGTAGCGCCTCACCGCCGAAGATCACGTGGCGCAATGCGAACGAAGCTTTCGGACAACCGGCATCGGCTTCTATCAATTGCAGGAAAGCCGTGGGTGTTTGGTTCAACACCGTGACCTTCTCGCCCAACAACAAGGCCCGGAACGCATCTGGGCTGCGGCTCACCTCCAACGGCACGCTGACAAGGCGACCGCCATAGAGCAGCGCACCCCACATCTCCCACACCGAGAAATCGAAGGCGTACGAGTGAAACAACGTCCAGACATCGCTCGCTGAAAATTCGAACCACGGGTCGGTTGCCGTAAACAACCGCGCGACGTTGCGGTGCGTGACGCATACCCCCTTGGGCCGGCCGGTGGAACCCGACGTGTAGATGACATAGGCGAGGTCGTCAGCACTGGCAGCGAAACTTAAATTGGCCTCATCTTCCGGGCTCCCCCTTGTCGCACTCGGATCGTCAATGCATAGGGTGACCGCAGCCAAACTCGCCAGAGACTTCTTGAGTCTAGTTTGCGTGAGGACGATCGAAGCGCCAGCGTCTTCCAGCATGTAGACGATTCGCTCGCTCGGGTAGACCGGATCTAGCGGCAAATAGGCGCCACCCGCTTTGAGAATTGCAAGGATCCCTATTACAAGCTCGCCGTTGCGATCGGTATGTACTCCCACCAGTTGATTGGGCATGACACCCAAGGCGCGCAGACGACGCGCGAGTACGTTGACGCGACGATTTAGCTCGGAATAGCTGAGTTGCAGGCGCGACCCGTCCACCCCGCTGGCGGTCAGAGCAATCGCCTGAGGCGTGCGTTCAACTTGCTGCTCGAAGAGCTCATGGAGCGCATGCGGACGCGGATCAATTTCGCTGACCATTGAATTTTCGTTTGACGCCGAGTCCTGGGTAGTAGTTAGCGAAGCGCGATACCGACGTGATGTCCCGTTGTTCAGCTTGTTGTTCGAGAAAGGTCGTCCAGGGCAACTGCAGGTGTGGGTCCGCGCTCCCGGTCAATTCGTGCGCAAGTACGGCGAGGGTATCGTTCGCGCTCAATTTGCCATTCATTGAATTGAGCGGGAAGTACTGCCTTGATCGACGTACGTGAAAAAGGCGCATGGGTAAGGCACTCCGCTTTCACCACCGAAAAAACCGTACCACCTCGTCGCGCCTTGCCAACGTATCTGCGACGCCAAGCGCGAGGAGTTCACTTGTGTAAGGCGCCTCGAACAACAAGTAGCTCGCCAGAGCCGCGCCCCGCGCGTCGGTGCCGCGTCCAGAAACGCCAACTCCGCGCAGCATCGCGCGAATGGGAGTTGGCAGGCTGCCGAGGTGTTTGGCGGCGATGTCGTCAAGGCGCTGGCTCGGCGCAATCACCAACACTTCGATCGGCCGGAGCGTCGTCTGGGCCAGC
>JBEBIR010000002.1:0-27077 GCA_040080315.1 Gemmatimonas sp. | reverse complement strand
GCGTGATGATCGGTGCATCGCCTGCCTGCATGATGATCGCGGCCTTGCCCTTCTCGGCAGCGAAGTGGAATGACTGCGTCACGAGTTGGCGGACCTCTCGACCGCCGACTCGCGCTGGCGAAAATCGGAGCGACGAGAGACCCTCCCGCACCGCTGCGGTGAAGCCAGCATTGGATGACCGCAAAACTTTCAGCGTTGCGGTATCCACGGTACCGTCGCGATTCACCACAAACTGGGTCACCACTGACCCCGAGACGCCAGCGGTCGCGAGTGCCTGAGGGAATATCGGCCCCTTGGTGTTCGGCACCAGACTGGCTGACCCATCGGCAGAATTTCCATTTGGCGCAGTCACAATCGACGGTGGCAGCGTGGCCGGCTCGGCCGACACGGTCGTTGGATCGGGTTTCGGCTCGGGAGAAATCAGATTGGAGGCCACGCGGCCGGAGCACGCCGTCGCGATAGCAATGAGTGCGACGGTGCATGCGAAGGTGGCGCGAATCAACGGATGACGCGGTGGTGTGGCGTGCATGGCGACAATCCTCCGGTGCAGTTGAGCAGTCGAGTTGGAAAGCATAGGCGCGAACCGCGCTGAGGCCTTTTGCTGCGCAATGAGCAGCAGCACCCGGGCATACAGGGTGCGATCGTCGCCGTCGCGAATCGTACGGGCGTCGCAATCGATCTCCATGGCGTCTCGCAGACGACGGGCCATCCACCAGAGCGGCGCATTCCAGGGCAGTAGCGTGGTGGTCGCCACGGCGAGCCACACCAGGCGCGGGTCGTTTGCTCGGCAGTGCTCTCGCTCATGTCGCAGCACGATCGAGCGCAGTGGCTCGTCCAGATCCAGCAACCAGGCGGGAATGACGATGACCGGATTGGCAACCCCGATCACGGCCGGTCCAAGCGCGCGATCGACCAGCACGTCTTCACTGTCCACGTGGACACGCTGCGCTTCACGCGCGACCCGTCGCAGTGTGCGAAGCGCGAGCCCGACTTGAACCAGCAGCACAACGGATGCGATGAACCACAGTGTGAGCAGCAGCGGATCCAGCAGCTCAAGCCATCGCCACGACACGACATCCGACACCGTGGTCACAGTGGAGATCGTCACAGGTGCACCGATCGCCTCAGTCGGGGCGCTGTCGCGTGGGGAGAGTATCACCGGTGCCAGCAGTGGCCACACACTGGCAATGGCCAGCCCGAACGCCCACGGTACGCGCGTGGGACGTCGCAGCGCCCGCAATGCTCGCTCCATCGCGAACGCCGCCACGGCGCACAAGAGCGAGAACGCGAGAGCGCCCACCATCCACTGGGCGATCATGATTTGCGCCCTGGATCGCGCTCGGTTGGCTTGCGCGCCGACTTGCGTGACTCGTCGTTGATAGTACGCGCGAGGCGTTGGAGTTCGTCGGGCGACACCCCGTGGTCGTCCACCAACTGGGCCAGCAGCGCCTGCGGAGAGCCGTGGAACAGCTGCGTCACCAGCCGCGACAGCGCATTACGTCGTGCGGTCTGCTGCTGCACACGTGGGAAATAGCGATGCGCTCGCCCTTCCCCCTCGTGACGGACGAAGCGCTTGGCCTCGAGATTCCGCAATACGGTCAGCACGGTCGTATACGCGAGTGGCGCATCCAGGCGCTCCCGCACCTCGGCCACCGTGCCGGACCCGCTGTCCCACAGAATCGCCATCACATCCAGTTCGCGCTCGCCCAGTGATGCGTCGGTCATCATCACGCTCCGATAATCGCGGTGCCAACTACTACCCTGATAGTAGGATGTGGCATCGGTCGCGATTTGTCAACTATGTGCATAGTAGTTGAACCGGACCGACCACCAGGAGAGGTGTCTCGGCGTCAAGGCGTGATAGGCGCCTTGGGTCCAGCGCGCGACTACTTCAGCTCGCGAATCTTGATGTTCCGGAGCGACAAGGCGCCGTTGTGATCGCCCTGGATCGCGATGTACCCCGATCGGGCCATCGCAAAGTTCGGATACGGCGCGAACTTGAGCGGCTTCTTCGTCGGATCGTTGGGGTCGCCGTGCAGTTTGAGTTTCCACTCGGGCGACCACAGCTCGTACTGCGCAATCATCTTGCCGTTGAGCCAGTGCTCGACATGCGCACCTTTGGCGACAATGCGCGTCGTGTTCCATTCGTTCGCCGGTTTCGCCACACCACGAATTGACGGGTAGAATCCGTACACCGCGCCCGCTGACGTCATGATGTTCCGACTGTCGGGCGTCAGTGAGTCCTCGGCCAACTGGTACTCAGGTGCACTCCAGTACACCCGCGTTTCCTGCTCAGTGGCGCGATAGAAAATTCCCGAGTTCCCGCGTGGCGCGACTTTCCAGTCGATGAGAAACTCGAAGTCGCCGAACTGCTCCCGCGTGACGATGTCCTCGGTGTTCCGGGTCTTCGTGATCGTGCCATCGACAACCGTCCACGCCTCAGGCATTTCGGCCAGCTTGTACCCGCGCCACGCGCTGATCGTTGCCCCATCAAACAGGAGCTTCCACCCGGCCTTCTTCTCGGCGGCGGTGAGCGTGTTGTGCTCCACCGCCTGCGCGGAGGCCGTTACAGCACCCCCCGCGGCGAGCACGGCAAGGAATAGCGTCCGAATCGCGTGTCGGTTGTTCATAGTCTTTCCCGGGTGTACGATCAGCGCATGCGTTCGCGCTCAAGCTACGTCCGGGCCACCTTGATCGCAATTTCGCCCGTCCAGACCACCACTCCTCCCATGTCCCGCTTCCCGCTTCTTCTCGTGTCGGTGATCGGTCTCGGTGCCTGCGTGGCATCGTCCGGATCGTCACCCTCGTCCACCGCGACGGGAACATCGCGCGCCCCCGGCGGATTTTTCTGGACGGAGCGCTCGGCAGGTAAATCGCACACCCTCATGCCATCGGCGAAGACGGTGGTCTATGGCGGCTACGACGCCGACGCCACGCCCGTGCTGCGCATTGCCTCTGGTGACGACGTGGAGATCGGCGCGGTATCAACCTGTGGTGCGCGACTGTTGCAGCCCGGGAAAGACTCGGGAACGGTTGAACCGGCCTATCGCGAGATCACGAGTGCGGTGCGCGACTCGACACTCCGTCGGGGACCTGGCGGGCACATTCTCACGGGACCCATCTACGTCGAGGGCGCCGAGCCCGGCGACGTGCTCGAAGTGCGTATCAAGCGCGTCGACATAGACATTCCCTTTGCCTGCAATTCGTTCGGTCCACGCAGCGGCTTTCTGCCCGAAGATTTTCCTGGAACTTCGCGCTCACGCATCGTGCCGCTCGATCGTCAACGAATGATCGGTCATTTCTCCGATTCGGCCGGCATCCAGATTCCACTTCGCCCGTTCTTCGGCAGCATGGGCGTCGCGCCGGCGAAGGGACGCATTCACAGTGCGCCGCCAACCACGCACGCGGGGAATCTGGACAACAAGGAACTCATCGCGGGCACGATCCTCTACATCCCGGTCAAGGTGCCCGGCGCGCTGTTCGAAGCGGGCGACGGACATGCGGCGCAGGGCGACGGCGAGGTGGACATCACCGCGCTGGAGACGGCGCTGCGTGGGCGCTTTCAGTTCATTGTGCGGAAGGACATGAAGCTCACGTGGCCACGCGGAGAATCGCGCACACACTGGATTGCCATGGGCACGGACAGCAGCCTGACCATCGCCACCAAGACCGCCGTTCGCGAAGCCATTGCCCTGCTGGTGGACGTGAAAGCCATGTCGCGCGAAGACGCGTACATGCTGGTCAGCACGGGGTGCGATGTGCGTATCACGCAGCTGGTAGACGGTACGATGGGCGTTCACGTGATGATCCCGAAGAACCTGTTCGTTCGCTAACGCGCGTCGCACCCGCGACGTTTCCTCAACTTTGCTTGCCATGCTGACGCTGACCACGCAGGACTTCGTCGATGCACGCGCGCGCATTGACGCGCACATCAAGCACACGCCATTGCTGCCGTCACGCCAACTCAGTGAGCTCACGGGTTTCGAAGCACGACTCAAGGCCGAGTGCTTTCAGACCGTGGGCTCGTACAAGATTCGCGGTCCGCTCAACAAGTTTGCCCAGATGTCGGACGAGCAGAAGAAGCGCGGCGTCGTCTGTTCGTCGGCAGGCAATCATGCACAGGGTGTCGCGCTCGCCGCGCGCATCTACGGCATTCGGGCGGTGATTTGCATGGCCACCAATGCCACGCCAGCCAAGATTGCCGCAACCAAGGCGTATGGTGGCGAGGTGGTGTTGCACGGCAGCATCTGGGATGAGGCCAACGAGAAGGCGAAGGAGCTGGTGCGCGACGAAGGTCTCACCTATGTCCACCCGTTCGACGACGCCGACTTGATCGCGGGTCAGGGCACCCTTGGCCTCGAGATTGTGCAGGATTGGCCCAACGTCGATGCGGTCGTCGTACCGATTGGTGGTGGAGGCCTGATCGCGGGAGTGTCGATGGCCGTCAAGAGCCATAATCCCAATATTCGCGTCATAGGCGTGGAGTCATCCGACGGTCCGGCCATGAAGGCCAGTGTCGATGCCGACAGTCTGCAGACCATCGACTGTCTCACTGTGATCGACGGGCTGCGTGTGCGACGCGCTGGTGAGCTCAACTTCTCCGTCGTGCAGCGCTACGTGGACGACATCGTGACGCTACCCGACAAGGAGATCTTTGAAGCCATGCTGTGGGTGATGGAACGCTGCAAGCTCGTGGTTGAGGGCGCGGCGGCCGCACCGGTCGCCGCCCTCATGCACGGTCTCGTGAAGATGCCCGCCGGCTCGAGAGTCGCGGCCGTGATCTCCGGCGGCAACCTCAACCTCGATCAGCTTCGCGGTCTCAGTTGGAACTAGAGACCCGGCGACTCCTGCAGATTCATCCCGACGACTCGGTCGTCGTCGCGCTCACCGACCTCGCGGTCGGCGAGACGATCGCGCACGAGACCGGACCGCTCACGCTGGTGACCACGGTACCCTCCAAGCACAAGGTTGTCCTGCGCGACATGGCGGTTGGCGATCCGGTCATCATGTATGGCGTCCTGGTGGGACGCGCGACGCGCCCGGTTCCACGTGGTGCGGCCCTCACCACCGAAAACGTCCGCCACGACGCAACCGCGATCAATCTCGCAACGCCCGTCGCGCGCGCATGGCGCGCACCCGACGTCTCGCACCTCACCGGCCGCACGTTCGACGGATATCACCGCGCCGACGGTCGCGTTGGCACACGCAACCTGTGGCTCGTGCTGCCGCTGGTGTTCTGCGAGAATCGCAACGTGCGCGCACTCCAGGAAGCGTTCGATCGCGAACTCGGCTACGGACAGCCCGAGACCCATCGATTGGCCGTGCGCGAGCTCGCCGCGCGTGTGCAGCGAGGAGAAGCGCTTGACGCACCGCTCGCCGACACCGCCGCAGGCACACACGCGGCGCAGCGTCCCTTCCCCAATCTCGATGGCATCCGCTTCCTGACGCACGAGGGCGGTTGCGGCGGCACCCGACAGGACACGCGCGCACTCTGTGGACTGCTCGCTGGCTACCTCGTGCATCCAAACGTCGCCGGCGCGACGGTGCTTTCACTCGGCTGTCAGCATGCCCAGGTGGACATTTTGCGCGAGGAGATTGCGCAGCGCGATCCGTCATTCGCGAAACCCCTGTTCACGTTCGAGCAACAGCGCATGGGAACGGAAGACGCGCTCATGAAGGCAGCCATTCGCGAAACGTTCGGCGGGTTTGTCGAGGCAAATCGTGCCCGACGCGCACCCGCGCCGCTATCCGCGCTGTCAGTCGGCCTCAAGTGCGGTGGATCCGATGGCTTCTCAGGTATCTCGGCGAATCCCGGTATCGGTCATACCTCCGACCTGCTGTGCGCACTGGGCGGCACCACACTGCTGGCCGAGTTCCCCGAGCTACTTGGATCTGAGCAGGACCTGATTGAGCGCTGCACGCGACCGGACCTCGCTGCGCGATTCGCCACGCTGATGCGCGCGTACGATGCGCAAGCGCATGCGGTCGGCTCGGGATTCGAGATGAACCCGTCACCGGGCAACATCCGCGACGGACTTCTCACCGACGCGATGAAGTCGGCGGGTGCCGCTCGCAAAGGTGGCACATCGCCCGTGACCGATGTCCTCGACTATCCTGAGCGCACCTCAACGCCCGGTCTCAATTTGTTGTGCACCCCCGGGAACGATGTGGAATGCACGACCGCTCAAACGGCCGCTGGTGCGACCATGATTCTCTTTACCACCGGACTTGGCACACCCACCGGCAATCCCGTGGCGCCGGTGCTCAAGCTGGCCACCAACACACCGCTCGCGCGACGCATGCCCGACACCATCGATATCGATTGCGGCGCCGTCGTATCGGGCGAGGCAACACTCGAGCAGATGGGCGAGCGCATTCTTGATCTGGTGATCGAAACCGCCAGCGGGCGATATGTCACCGCCGCCGAACGACTCGGTCAGTGGGATTTCATTCCGTGGAAACGAGGAGTATCACTGTGAGCTCGACATCGACCGACGCCTTCATGCTGACCAGTCGCGTGGCCGTCGTGACGGGTGCAGGAAGTGGCATCGGACGCGCCATTGCAACCGAGTTCGTGCGGGCTGGCGCGCATGTGCATTGCCTTGATCGTGATCTCAACGCGGTCCGAATGGTCACACAGGAGCTGGGAGGTTCGGCCACACCGCATCACTGTGACGTGAGCGATCCTGCGGAAGTGCAAGGCACTTTCGATCTCATCGACACGATGCATGGCATTGACATCCTGGTGAACAACGCCGGTGTTTCGCACATCGGCAATATCGAGACCACATCGCTGAACGATTTCGAACGCCTTTTCCAGATCAACGTGCGCGGCGTGTACCTGTGCACGCGTGCCGTGGTGATCGGGATGGCCGCTCGCGGGCACGGGGTGATCATTAACATGGCATCGGTGGCAGCGTCTTCAGGACTCGCCGATCGCTTTGCCTACTCGATGACCAAGGGCGCTGTGCTGTCGATGACGTACTCCGTGGCGCGCGACTATGTGAGTCGCGGCGTGCGCTGCAATTGTATTTCACCTGGCCGCGTTCATACGCCGTTCGTCGACGGATACCTGGCCAAGCACTATCCGGGTCGCGAGGCCGAGATGTTCGGGAAGCTCGCCGCAACACAACCCATCGGGCGCATGGGCGAACCGCAGGAAGTCGCCTCGTTCGCGCGCTTTCTGGCCAGCGACGAGGCGGCATTCCTTACCGGCACGGACTATCCGATGGATGGTGGATTCCTGCGCTTGCACGGCTGACCGAGAAGACACGAGATGCGACTGATTCGATTTGGACCCGTTGGCGCCGAACACCCCGGCATTTGCGATGCGACGGACACACGCCGAGATGCGTCCGCGTTTGGTGAAGACTGGAACGAGGCGTTCTTCGAACGCGACGGCATCGCGCGATTGGCCGCGTGGTTGACAGTGCACGGCAGCACGCTTCCCGTCGTCGAGCAGTCCACTCGCTGGGCCTCGTGTGTCGCGCGACCATCGAAGATTGTCTGCGTGGGTCTCAACTACCGTGATCACGCGGCCGAAACAGGCGCAGCGATTCCTGCCGAACCCATCCTGTTTGCCAAGTCCACAACCTCACTGGCCGGACCATTCGACGATCTCACCATGCCTCCGGGCGCCGTGAAATGCGACTGGGAAGTGGAGCTTGCGATCGTGATGGGACAACGCGCCACATTGGTCGCCGAGTCGGATGCGATGGCGTACGTGGCGGGCTACGCGCTGCACAATGATTACTCGGAACGGGCCTACCAGATGGAACGCGGCGGGCAGTGGATCAAGGGGAAGAGCTGGGACACCTTCGCGCCGCTGGGCCCGTGGCTGGCGACACCCGACGAGATTCCCGACCCGCATGCGCTATCACTCAGCCTGAGCGTCAATGGAGAGCGCGTGCAGCACAGCAGCACGGCGCAGTTGATCTTTGGTGTCCCGCAGTTGGTGAGCTACATCTCCCGCTTCATGACACTGTTGCCCGGTGATGTGATCTCGACGGGGACGCCGGCTGGCGTAGGCCTCGGGTTCAAGCCACCGCGATATCTCAAACACGGCGATGTCGTAGAGCTTTCCGTCGACGGACTCGGATCGTCTCGGCAACGTGCGGTTGCCTGGGAACAGCGCACGGGCGCCTGACCGTGAGAGTCGACGCACACCAACACTATTGGCGCTTTGACGCCGTGCGCGACAGTTGGATCACTCCGGAAATGGGTGTGCTGCGGCGAGACTTCCTGCCAGATGATGTGGCACCAGTGCTTGGCGCCGCGCGCATCGATGCCGTGGTGGCCGTGCAAGCCGACCAGTCCGACGCCGAAACCGCGTTTCTCCTGTCGCTCGCGGCCCGACATGATTTCATTCGCGGCGTCGTGGGATGGGTCGATCTGCGCGCACCCGACCTCGCACGGCGACTCTCGGTCTACCAAGGCGCACCACTGCTCAAGGGATTCCGCCACATCGCGCAGGCCGAGCCGGATGATTTTCTCGCCCGACCCGATATCATCGCCGGTGTGTCGCAGCTTGGGCTGCGCGGATTCACTTTCGACATTCTGATTTATCCGCAACAGCTTGCATCAGCCGAGCGTCTGGTCGCGTCGTGTCCAGGCGTGCAATTCATTCTCGATCACTGCGCCAAGCCGCCGATTGCCACGGGCGACCTTACCCTGTGGCGCGGCGGGTTCAGACGGCTGGCTCGGCATGACAACGTCATGTGCAAGGTGTCCGGTCTCGTAACTGAAGCGTCGTGGCGCGACTGGAGCGATGCAGATCTGATGGCGTGTCTCGATGTCGCGGCGGAGGCATTCGGACCCGAGCGACTGATGTTTGGATCGGACTGGCCGGTGTGTCTGCTTGCGGCCAGTTACGAGAGAGTGGCAAGTGTGATCGACCGCTGGAGCGAGCGCTTGACGACGCAAGAGCGGGAGCGTGTCTTTGGAGGAACCGCTCAACTGGCGTATCGACTCACGTGACACCGGCCGCTTCTTTTTCGACCATCCGAGTGTGACGGCGCGCGGTGGCCGAACGGCGTGGGCGACTGCGCCTTCCTGAGGAGCTCCGAGTGGCGAAGGGCAGGATGAGGGCCGCCACGGATCGGTCTATTGGAATTGCGTAGGGTGTGACATGTGCCGAGCTTGGCGGAAGCAGGATGCCGTCTGGCGAAACTGTCCTCACTAATTACGTTGACCGAGTCAGTGTGGCACGTAGCGCACGGAGCCAGTCGCGGGCATGGGGGCGCAACCCTGCCGGAAGCCGTTGGTATGCAGCGACGAGCGGACTGACTCCCTGTGCCGAAGCAGTCCAACAAACTTCGGTCGCCAACTCCGCCCTTCGCCGGGAAATCGCCGCTATTTCTGAGGGCTGAAGGCTCCACGTCTCCGGAGTCTCTAGAAAGAGAGACATCGCGTCGAAACAATTCCAGTTTGTGCGAAGGGCGTTCTGGGGATGGCCCATGTTGCTCGCGTGAGTGTGTTTCCGCGCGATCGGTTCAGGCAAATATGCGACCCGTCCCCGTCGAGATAACGACAAGAAGAACAGCCAATCGTCTGCGCCGGACACACGCGCGCTGAACCCGCCAATGCCGAGCGCGGAAGTTCGTCGCCACATATTGGCGGCGGTGGGGATCCTGCTGCCTGGGAGCATCGCGGTGACGAATGACGAGTCCACCACGCGCAGGTTATCACTTCGCTCCTCATACGGAAGCGCCTGCAGCCCAGGTGCGTCGTCAAGCATGGGCCGCGTGCGCCCGTCGGGCCAACACTCGATCGCGTCGCCGAAGCAGAGCTCGACATCTCCATGCTGCTCCAAGGCGCTCGCCGTGCGGCGAATGTGGGACGGCAGCATCTCATCGTCGTGGTCGAGCAATGCGACCAGATCTGTGGTGGCGACGGCGAGTGCCGTGTTCTTGCTGGGCGCGGGGCCACGTCCTGCAAGCGGGTGGTGCGGAAATGCGTTATCGAGAAGCCGCACGGTGAACGATTGCCGTGATGCCCAGTCTTCTGATACGGCGACCGTATCATCTGTGGAACCGTCATCGACGAGCAGCACCTCGTCGGGCAAGCGATCCTGCAGCGAAATACTTGCCAAGGCACGATCGAGAAACGCGGACGAGTTGCACGTGGTGACGATCACGCCGACGGTCAGGACGCTGGACTGTCGAGGCGCTACGCGTTCTTTCATCGAGGCATTCTCGGAAATGCTGATCTCCGCGACCCGTCTCTCCGCCGTTCGTTTCGTGGTGCTGTTTGCCGAAGGACGATTCGGTGTCGACGGAGATTACGCAAGTACGGACGTCAAGCGAGCGAAGGAACGACGTGCAACTTACTCAGCCATCACGCTGACGTGTCAGCACCTCTTCATCGCTCGCGTTCCCTCTCGGGAGGTAGAGCTGATCCTGCACCGGTGTGGTGGAGCGTACGAGATAGAACTGCTCCTGACGCGGACGGAAGAACCGGTAGCCGTTCTCGGTCAGGTACGCGCAGTCTTCGAACATGATGAACAGCTTCTTGCCGCCCCACTCGGGCACGGGCGTGGCAGCGTTGAGTTCGATGCTCTGATACGAGCCAAGTCGCAGGCGCGCGTTGAGCGCGGTCGTGTCGCTGCGCAGCGGGCTGCGGAAGTCGATGCTGGTGCCCAGCCCGTGGCCGTGATTGCCGAGCGGGTGCGAGTAAATCATCGCCTCGATGCCTTGCGCCTTCATGTCGGCCATCGTGCCGGTGAACACCGCGCCGCCCGTGCGCCCAGGGCGCGCCTGACGGAGCATGAGCGCGTCCTGCAGCGCGTTGGCATTGCGCATGGCGACCTTCAAGCCTGCGGGTGCATCGCGTTCACCGGGCTTGAGGATGTAGGCCATCTTCTGCCAGTCGGTGTCGAAACCCATGTAGCTGATGCCGAAGTCGATGTGCACCACGTCGCCGGGCAGCAGCACCGTGCTCTCGGGCGCCACGGCCAGGAATCCGCGCGACGTCGCCACCTCGCCGGAGGCGCGCTGGACGCGCAAATCAGGCTGGAACCAGGTGCGCACGCCGGCCGCGCCAAGCATGTCGTACAGCGCGCGACGAACATCACCGACGGTGGTGGTGCCCGGTGTGATCACCTCGTTGGACAGCGCGCGCCGCACGATGGCCTCGGTGACCGCGACGGCGGCGGTGTAGTGCGGCATTTCCTCGCTGAGGCGTGTGTCGAGATACTCCTGCACCAGATCCGCTGCCCTCACGAAGGTCGACTCCGCGGCGGGACCCAGTGTTTCGGCGAGGAAGCGATACGCATCGTACCCCAGCCCCCGCGTCTGACCGCGCGTGCCACGAATGCCGAGGCCGATGGTGGCCGGCTTGTACTGCTGATGCAGGTCGCGCAACGTGGCCGCCGGCGGCCGCGGTTCGGTGAACGGCGCGTCGAAGAAGCGCGCGAGGTTCTCCTCGGTGTAGCCTGTGATCGCGAACTTCCTGAGCCCCTCGGCGCCGGCATCGATGAACACGAAGATGTCACGGTTGCCCGTGTACGGACGCGGCGGCGCCACGAACGGCAGCACCGGATCGTCGTGAAACTCTTCGTTCACCACGATCCACATGCCGATGTTGTGTCGGCGCATCATGGGCAGCAGCAGCGCGTGCTTCTTCGTCAGCCACGATTCGCGGACGGCGATCTGCTGCGACCATGGCAACAGCGAGTCGGCCTGTGGCACGCGATAGGGACGTGCCGCGCGTGCGGCGGGGCGCGGCTGCGCAGCGAGCGCCCCGGTGGTAAGTGTCGTCGCGGCGAGCGCGCAGGTTGTGAGAGCGAGCGCGAGGAGCGCGCGTCCCGCCCGGATCGGGATGATTGGCATGCCCGTGAAGCTACTGCCCTTCCCGAAGGAGTTCACGGGTCCACGTTCCGTTGCAGGTTGTACCGAATGACTCCGGCGTGCGGTGACTGCGGGTCGCGCTCGGCCGCATACACGTCGCCCGCGGGCATCGGGAGCGTGCGCAGCACGGCATCGAGTTGCGCGCGATCGGCCGGCGTGAGCGAGAGGCCGAGTGTCGCCAACGTGCGCCGCGCACTGACCTCGCCGCGAAAGCCCACGATGACGGCCCCGACCTCCGGCTGGTCGAGTACCCACCGCTGCGCCACGTTCGCGATACCGACCGCATGACGCGTGGCGATGTCGGCCAGCACGTCGAGAACCGTCTGCAGCGCCGCCCAGCCGCCGCAATCTTCGATCACGAGACGGTACTTGACCAGCGAGCGGTTCTCGAGCGCGCCTGTCGGTTCTTCGGCACCACGCCACACGTCGCCCAGGAAGCCGCCGGCGACCGATCCGTAACACAGCAGCCGCATGCCGCGTGCCGTCGCCAGTGCGGCGAGCCGAGTGGCCGGCCGTCGATCGAGCACCGAGTATTGTACCTGCGTGGCCACCAGCGGGATGCCGGCATCGAGCAGGGCCTGCGTATGCGCGGTGTCGGTGTTGGTGAGCGCGAGATGCCGAATCTTGCCGGCGCGGCGAAGGTCGTCCAACAGGCCCGCCACTTCAAGCATGCCCGGCTCCTCGTAGCGCCACCAGTGGAACTGCACGAGGTCGAGCGCGTCGGTGCGCAGGCGGGCCAGTGAGCGGTCGATCATGCGCGTGACCGACGCGCGATCGACGTGCGCGAGCGCATCGCGATCGGGTACAAACTTGGTGTGCACGTGCACACGCCGCTTCGCGCGCGCGGCCCGGTAGTCGCCGATGAGTGCCTCGACGCCGGTGTAGATGTCGGCGCAGTCGAGTGTATCACAGCCGTGCGCGGCCAGCAGATCCCACGCCGCGAACAACGCATCACGATCGATCGCGCGCGCCGAGTGTCCTTCGGAGAGCTGCCACGCTCCGGCGATGATGGGCGGCACCGTGTAGTCGGGCGCCAGTGCGCGCCGATCGTCTGGGCCCTGCTGCGCAGCGGCGATCACGGAAGCGGCTCGCCGCTTTCCTCCGAGTGACGCAGCGCGCGGGTACCGGTGCGCGAGATGCGGAACACGGCCCCACAGTGCACATCGGGACAGGCGATGTCCGCGTCGGTGGTCATCCAGTCGTTGGGGTGCGTCGGGCGCTGCTTGGCGGGCAGCAGCGGCAACAGCGCGGCCATGGCGTAGAGTGGAAAGCCTTGCCCTGCGGGCATGGTGATGGTGCCCGATTTCACCTCGAAGTAGTCGCCGATGCGCTCGCGGCACATCATGCGGCCCCGATTGGCCACCACCTCCACCTTGAGATCGTACAGTGTGAATTCGTCGTGCGCGGTCATGGGAGATCCGGGAAGCGTGCGGGTTGGCCGTCAGTCCCTGTAGTTTGGAGCAATGACCGACATCCGAAAGGTGCTCCTGTCCGCCATCGTCGCGATGGCGGCACTCTTCGTCTGGCAGTGGTGGCAGTCGGCCCGCCGTTCCCGGGCCGAGGTAGAGGGCGGCGCATACGAGCGCCTCTGGCCCACGCCGCTGCAGATCCTCATCGGGTTCGTCGTCAGCTTCTTCGACACGCTCGGCATCGGCTCGCTGGCCACCACCACGACCATCTTCCGCGCCACACGCATGGTACCCGACGAGCGCCTGCCCGGCACGATGATCGTCGGCCTCACGCTGAGTGTGGTCGTACAGGCTCTCATCTTCATCGCGAAGATCGACATCGACCCGACGCTCCTGCTGCTCATGATCGCGTCGGCGCTGGTCGGTGGATGGCTGGGAGCCGGCGTGGTGTCGCGCCTGCCGCGCCGCCCCATTCAGGTCGGCATGGGTGTCGCACTGCTGCTGGCCGCGCTGTTCATGGCGGTGGCGCAGCTCAACCGCATGCCGGTGGGCGGCACCGCCCTCACGCTGCAGGGTGGCGCACTCTGGCTCGCCGTGAGCGTCAATTTCATGTTGGGCGCGCTCATCATGCTGGGCGTGGGCAACTACGGTCCGACCTTCGTGCTGCTCAGCGCGCTGGGCATGGACCCGCGCGCCGCGTTTCCCATCATGATGGGCAGTGGCGCCTTCGCGGCATTGCTCGGCTGTCTGGCCTTCGTGAAGCGGCGCAACCAGGTGAACCAGCCAGCGCTCGGTCTCGCCATCGGCAGCATTCCCGGCGTGCTCGTGGCCGCGTTGCTGGTGACCGCACTCCCCCTCGGCGTGCTGCGCTGGCTGGTGATCGCCGTGGTGCTGTACGCGGCGGTGACGATGCTGGGGAGCGGGAAAGGCGAGTCGTAGTATCAACGACGGAGCCAATATCACTGACGCTCCATGGATCTCATCGGGCGGCGCCGTCGACTAGTGCGCAGTGGGGTTCCCTCGTGCTCTAGTCACGCGCATGTTGGGAACGATCTGTTGCGACGCGGCCCCCTGCCATGTGCAGTTCCACCGACTCCTGTCCGCGCAACCCGTTGGAGCGTCCGTTGAATCTCGAACTGCACAACCACGTGGTCATCGTCACCGGTGGCGCCAAGGGCATCGGCGCGGCCATCACGCGCGCGCTGGTAACCGAGGGCGCGCGGCCCGTGGTGATTGATCGTGACCCGGTTGCGCTCGACGCCATACGTGCCGAACTGGGCGAAGGTATCGCCATCGCTGCCGATTTGCGCGACGCCGAGTCGTGCCGCGACGCGGTCGACGAGACGATTCGCCGCGCGGGCGGGATTCACGCGTTGGTCAACAACGCCGGTGTGAACGATAGCGTCGGACTGGAGCACGGAAGCCCGGCACGCTATCGCGAATCGCTCCGCACCAATTTGCATCACTACTACGACATGGCGCACTTCGCATTGCCGCACTTGAAGATTTCACGAGGCGTCATCGTGAACATCGCCAGCAAGACCGCCGTGACAGGCCAAGGCAACACCTCGGGCTACGCCTCGGCCAAGGGTGCCATCCTTGCGCTCACTCGTGAATGGGCCGCGGAATTGCTGCCGGCGGGCATTCGCGTGAACGCCATCGTGCCGGCCGAGGTCATGACGCCACTGTATCGGGAGTGGTTGGACACGTTTCCGGATCCGGTGGCCAAGCAGGCCGCCATCCTGGCGCGGATCCCGTTGCAGCACCGCATGACGCACCCGGAGGAGATCGCATCGATGACGTGTTTTCTCCTGTCACCGCGCGCCGGGCACATCACCGGCCAACACTTGTATGTGGACGGCGGCTACGTCCATCTCGATCGCGCCCTGACCTGATCGTCCTCGCTTTCTCATTTCTGGAGCACTGATGTCCGATCGCAGCGCGCCGCTCACCGAACGTCGGTATGTCGTGCCGTTTGTGCTGGTCACGTCGCTGTTCTTTCTGTGGGCCATCGGTGTCAATCTCAATGACATCCTGATTCCGCATCTCAAGAAGGCGCTCGACCTGAGTGATTTTCAATCATCACTCATCCAGACCGCGTTCTTTGGTGGATACTTCCTGATGGCGCTCCCGGCAGGGTGGATCATGCGACGGGCGGGCTATCGCAAGGGCATCCTGGTAGGGCTCGCGCTGTGCGCTTTAGGCACGCTGCTGTTTCAACCAGCCGCCACCGCACGTTGGTATCCGTTCTTTCTGCTGGCGTTGTTCGTGATGGCCTGCGGACAGTGCGTGCTGGAAGTTGCGGCCAATCCCTACGTCACAGTGCTGGGTCCTCCGGGGAGTGCTGCCCGACGACTCAACACTGCGCAGATGTTCAACGCGCTTGGTGCGGTTATCACGCCGATACTGGGCGCGCAGTTCATCCTGTCCGGCGTCGAGCATTCCACAGCAGACTTGGCCACCATGACACCCGCCGCGATCGAAGCGTGGCGCAGCACGGAAGCGGCTGGTGTCAAAGGGCCGTATCTGGTCATCACCGCGCTGTTCGTATTGGTCGGTGTCATGATCGCGATGTCAAAGCTGCCTGAGGTGAAAGAACCAGGCGAAGGCAGCGGCCGTGGACTGGCCAGCGCGTGGCGTCACGCGCACCTGCGACGGGGCGTGCTGGCACAATTCTGCTACGTGGGCGCTCAGGTGGGTGTCGCGTCGTTCGTGATTCGCTTTGCGCAGGACGCGTTGCCTGGCACAGCCGAACGCGTCGCGGCCGATTTCCTCAAGTGGCATTTGGCCGGCTTTCTCGCCGGTCGCGTGTTGGGCACTGCGCTGATGACACGCATCCCCGCCCCTCGCATGCTGGCCGCCGTCGCCGCGCTGGGTGTGGTTGCCGCCGCGATCGCTGCGGCGGGATCAGGGCCTGCGGCAGTATGGATGATCGTCTTGCTCGGACTGTTCCACTCCATTCAGTTCCCCACCATCTTCGCGCTCGCCATCGACGGACTTGGTGAAGACACCAAACTCGGCTCGTCGCTACTCGTGATGAGCATTGTTGGTGGCGCGATCATTCCCGCAGTCATGGGGGCAATTTCCGATGCGCAGGGAATCCAGACAGCATTCTGGATCCCGGCGCTGTGCTATGGTGTCGTGCTGCACTTCGCGTTGCGCGGACACAAACACTCGACCGCTGTCACCTCATGACCACGCGACTCTGCCTGGCGCTTGACCTGCGCGATGATCCCGCGCTGATCGCCGAGTATTGCCGATTGCACGAGCAGATATGGCCCGAGATTGCCGATAGCATTCGGAGTGCCGGCATTGTCGGCATGGAGATCTGGCGCACCGGCAATCGCCTGACGATGGTGATGGATACCGACGAGCGCTTCAATGCGGCCGACAAGGCCGCCGCGGATGCCGCGAGCCCGAAGGTGGCGATGTGGGAGTCACTGATGTGGCGCTTTCAGCAACCACTGCCATGGGCCGATCCGGGACAGAAGTGGGTCCCGATGGCAAAAATCTTTGATTTGCGCGAACAGACTCCGCCCTAACACGCACAACGCGCCACGATCGACCCGCGACACACAACGGGCCGATCGTGACCGTTCGTCAGTCTTCCTTGTACAGCATCGCGCCCACGTATGCGGCGGCCAGGAATGTCACGAGCGAGATGACCGACATCATGGCGAACGCGCCCATCGAAATCATTCCCATCGCGGTGGTGAAGTACCATGTCGTTCCAGCGATGGTCCACACCAGCAGCGCGGTCTTGATAGCGGTGCCCACACCGGCCCCGAATCGCGGACGGATAGCCGCATATGTCAGCACCAGCAGCAGGCCGTAGACAAAGTCCAATGCAACGAACGTGATCGTAGTGGACGTCTCCATCATCTTCGGCATCAACGCCGGATTCAGCGCATCCATTTCGGTCTTGAACCGTTCCGCCATGATGTAGGTGTTCGTCACGAAGTCGAACACGTTCATCACGACACCCGCAGCCAGACCGCCGGTAATGACTTTGCCCGTGTTGATGCCCACGCTGTCCTCCTGATCCAGATGGTGAGACTACTGGAGACGGTCACGCCTTGAGACGGCGATCGTGAAACCGAACGCACCATGGCGCGGGACGAGTATCTATTGGGACCAGCCGTGATTCAAGCGGGCTCGGCTTTACGGGCAATTGCGCGTCTGAAATGACAGTGCGCTGACGGGATCAATGCACTGTGCAGATCTCTTGTTTGAACCACAGAGTTCACAGAGTTCGCAGAGGAGGGAATGACATGGAACTGAACAGCATCAGCGGGACCATCGTGGATTCGGCGATCACCGTCCATTCTGCCTTGGGGCCGGGACTCTTGGAAAGCGCCTATCTCACCTGTCTCGCATACGAACTGCGCAGTCGCGGTCTCACCGTGCAATCGCAAGTTCCGCTTCCAATCGTTTATCGAGCCATCAAACTCGATGCTGGCTACCGCATGGACCTCGTGGTCAACCACGCGGTAATTGTCGAAATCAAGGCCGTGACAAAAGTGCACCCTATCCATCAAGCGCAGTTGCTTTCTTACTTGAAGCTAAGTGGACGCGAGCTGGGCCTGCTGCTCAACTTCCACGAGATCAGCATGAAGAACGGCATCAAGCGCATGATCAACCAACCCCGTCCCTTAGAAAAAACTCTGCGAACTCCGCGAACTCTGCGGTGAAAAAAGCAGTTCTCTTGCCCCACGCCACGCTATCGCCGCACAACATTCACCGTATACGCAACACCATCCGGCGTCTCCCCCGCCGAGACGCTCCCCACCACCGCGCGTCGTGCCACATCAATGATCACCACGCTCGCCTTCTTGCTGAGTGACATGAGCGCATAGCGCCCGTCCGGCGTGAACACGATGCCCTGTGGCCCGCCGTCCTTGAATGCGATGCGATGCAGTTCCTTGCGCGAGGCGCGTTCGATGAACCGCAACTCTTCATTTCGCAGATCCGGCATCAACACCAGCGCATTGTCGGGCGAGAACAGCACGCGGTACGGCCATCCGAATCCCTCGGCCGCTGTGGTCACTGTGCCGGTGGCGGCGTCCACCACACTCACCTTCCCCGTCGCGTTGCTGCCCACCCACACCTCGCGTCCGTCCGGCGTCACGTTGATGGCCTCCGGTTGCGCGGGGACATCAATGCTGCGGAGCGGAATGCCCGCAATGAGATCGAGTTCGGTGACCGAGTTGCTGCCGATATTTCCGGTCCAACCGCGCGAACCATTGCGCACCACACCCACCATGTGCGAGCCGTTCTTCTCCGTCGGAACCGCCTTTACTATGGCGCCGGTGATCACGTTCACCAGCAGCACATGCCGATTGGCTTCGGACGTGACGGCCACCAGCGAATCACCCGGAAGCACCACGATACCGTGCGGGCGGCGGTACTCGCCAAGACTGATTGTGCGCGCCACGCGCAATCCGGGGACATCGAGGACGGTGAGCGTGCTGCCTCCCGTTTGCGCGCCGTAGTCGGTCACCACAGCCAACTTCCCGTCGCGCGTCATGACCACCTCGTGCGGCCCCTGTCCAGTGGGCAACGTCGCGAGCGCCCGCCCGCTGGCGAGATCGATGATCGTCGCCGTGAACGGGGACTTGTTGGTCACGACCAGTGTGCCGGACAAACCCGCCACCTGCGCCTGCAGTGTCAAACCAATCAACGTCGACACCAAGGCCAGTGTGATTGCCACCGCCCGCCTTCTGAGAGTCCGCACAGTGCACCTCATGATTTGTCCACCAACCCGCTCATCCCACCCGGATATCGTTCGCCAGACGCGGCGTCGGCCGGGATGAGCGCCGCCAACGTTGCGAGTTCGACGGCGCTCAGACCAACATGCACAGCGCGAAGGTTTTCCTCCAGCCGTGCAATCTTGGTGGTACCCGGAATCGGCACCACGTCCTCGCCGCGTGAAAGCACCCACGCCAAGGCCAACTGAGCCGGCGTGCAGTCTTTGTCGGCGGCCATCTTCACGACCACATCCACCAACCGTCGATTCATGTCGAAATGTTCGGCCTGAAATCGCGGTGAAGTACGTCGATAGTCGCCTTCCGGCAAATCGCTGGCCGCGGTGAACCGTCCAGTAAGAAAACCGCGACCCAATGGGCTATAGGGGACGATGCTGATGCCCAGCTCGCGCGCCACCGGAAATGCATCGATCTCCCAGTCGCGCGTCCATAACGACCACTCCGATTGCAGTGCGCTGATGGGATGCACGGCCGCCGCGCGTCGAAGGCTTCCAGGGCCGATCTCCGACACGCCCAGATAGCGCACCTTGCCTTCGACGACGAGTTGCGACATGGCGCCGATCGTCTCTTCAATCGGAACACTCTTATCCAGGCGATGCTGATAGTACAGGTCGATGTAGTCCGTGTTGAGACGACGCAGCGACGCCTCACACGCCGACTTCACGTAGTCTGGTCGCCCGCAGGATCCGCGGCGGTCAGGGTGCGCGGGGTCGCGAAGAATCCCGAACTTGGTGGCCAGCACCACGCGATCGCGTCGATCGTGAATAGCTTTGCCGACCAATTCCTCGTTGGTGTAGGGCCCGTACGCATCGGCGGTGTCCAGCAACGTCACGCCAAGGTCAAGCGCCCGATGCATCACCGAAATCCCTTCGCGCTCATCGCGGGAGCCGGCGTCGCCGTAAAAATCGGACATGCCCATGCACCCAAGTCCAATGGCGGAAACGCGAAGGCCGTGACGGCCGAGCGGGCGAGTCGGGAATAAGGTCATGTGATGAGTCTAGCGTCTCAACGCCTCCCCCGCGCCCTACCAGCGGGATGGTCACGCACGCGGTAATTTCCGTGGCATGACTCCCCGAAACGTCGCCGCCGTCGCACTGACGCTCGTATCGCTTGGCCTGCTCTGGCCCGGCCTCACTGAGCCTGTGCTCACGATTACCGCTTCGCTCAGCATTCTCGGCAAGACGCGCGAGGTCTTTCACCAGACGCAAAGCATCGCCGAGTCGGTGAAGAACCTCTACAACGCTGGTAATGTGTTTGTGGCCGGGCTCATCGTGCTGTTCAGTATCACCGTGCCCGGCATCAAGGCCGCGCTGCTGATCGCCATCCTCACCGCCAAGCAGTACGCCACGCGTCGACGGCTCTTTCTGTTCGTGCGTTCAGTCAGCAAATGGGCGATGGCCGACGTGTTTGTCGTCGGCGTGTTCATCGCCTACCTGGCCGCGAAGGCGACCGACAATCTCAACGCGATCGCCGAACGCGGTTTCTATTTCTTCGCCGCGTATTGCCTCGTTTCCAACCTGGCGTTTCAGCTGCTCGAGGTTCCCGAGGAGAAGGTGGCTTAGCGCGGAATGGGCGTTTCGCAGTTGTTCGATCTCCGCCACCATTCCCTTCACCTGCGCCTCCACAACAATGCGACCCTTGGCGCGCGTGGCCAGGGTCGCATTGCCGTAGGTGCCTGAGCGCGACCAGACCTTGCCGTCGCGCACAGCCGCGGCGGAATCCTGCGTCAGACCCATGCCGCCGACACCAGGGTGATAGTCGTTCACCGCCTTCGACATGCGCACCACGTGGGGATACATGTACAGCATCATTGACGTTTCCATCTCGTCAGCGTGCGTGCCGCCGGCCTGCTGACGCACACGATCCTCAGCCTCCTTGCCGACCGCCAGAATGTTGGTGTACTGCATGACCAGACCGCCTGCCGTGAGCGTGTCGCGTGCCGGACCAAGCGCGCGCAGCGTCGACACGCCGGTGTTCAGAATGTAGAAGCGTCGAGGACCGTGTCGAGCAATGGAGCGCACGATGTCCACAATCACATCGCGCGCGGTGTTCAGTTGCAGTGACGTGGAACCCGGATACTCCATAAACGACGGGTAGAAATGATAATTGACCGTCGGATACAGCACGACGCGCGTCGCGGCTGACACGCGCTTGGCGAAGTACTCGGCCAGCAACCAGTCGTTGTTGAGCGGCAAGTGCGGACCATGTTCCTTGGCTTCCGCGCCAATCGGAATGACGACGATGGTGGCGGTGTCCAGCAGTCGCTGCGCGTCGGTCCACGGCAGGTCGGCAATGCGCACACTGCCTGAACGCGAAGGCGATCTGGATTGGCCCGTCGTTACCCCGCGCTGCGCGAACAGCGGTGACGCACTGTGCAGCAGCACGCTCAGCAGGGCGGCTGCGTGAATGAGAGTTCTACGCATTACTCCACCCCGTCCACAATCTCGCCGTAGTCCACCAGCAACTCCTCGCCGGTCGCGATGTCTCGGAGCGCCTCGAAGTAATCACCGTCGTCAACAGACACGACATTCGGCGTATCCGAGTGATTCAGAAAGCACACCAGATCCATCTTCTTGAATCCGTGTTCCGGGACGAAGTACTGACGCTCGTCATACAGACAGTAGTTCTCCACCAGGAATCGCGCATGCGCCGGCAGTGACTCCACCTCGGCCCGCGACAAGGCGATCCACTGGTCAGGTGGCTCCGGCTTGGTGAACATGTCCCGACACCCTTTCGGAATGTCGGCCACGGCGAACACCCCGATGCCGGCAATCGGCGACGGTCGCAGCATGACGTAGCAGTCGCTGCGCAACCCATCAAGCAGACGCTGACGAGGCACGGTTTCGTTACCGCAACGCCTGCACCACCGGCATCCGGCTGGCTTTGCGAGCGGGGAAGAATCCGCCCACCACGCCCATCACCACCGCGAACACCACGCCCGACAGCAGCAGTGTTGGCGTCACGCGAAACGCAAACGCGATTTCACTGAAGCTCGACCAGTTCGTCGTGCTGGTGACCACACCGTTGATGGGAAGCGCGATCAAGCATCCCAGCACTCCCCCCGCGAACGCAATCACCGCCGACTCGGCGAGAAAGCTCAGGAGCACGTTGCGCGGCTTGAACCCCAATGTCAGCAGGACCGCGATCTCCGGCGTGCGTGACGAGATCGACGCGTACATCGTGTTCACCGCGCCGAATATTGCGCCGACGGACATGATGCTGGTGATCATGATGGCCAGGAAGTTCAGCATCGCGCCAACCGCCTTCGACTGATCGGCGTAGTACGTCGATTCCAGATGCGCATCGACTTGCAAACGCTGATCACCCTGCAAGGCGCGCTTCGCCTCCTCAAATCCGGCGGGATCCTTCATCCGAAACGTGACAGTCGAATAGGTGCTGCCGCCACGCATCGCGCCCTGAAACTGCTCGGCCTCACCCCACACTTCCGACTCGAAACTCGAGCCGGCGGCCGAGAACTGGCAGACCACCGTCCAGTCTCGGCCGGCGAATCGCAGTTTCTCGCCGATCGCCGTGTTCCGGTAGCGCGCCACAAGCTTTTCACCGATACACACCTCACTCTGACCGCTGGCGAAGGTGCGACCGGTCATCTTGATGTTCTTTCGAACCTCGAACGCGCGCTGGCTGACGCCGCGAATGACCACATTGGCGATCGCGGTGGTATCCACGCCCTTGCGAGGAAGGTTGATCACCACATACGTCTCCGGACTCACCAGGGGCTTGCCGTCAGCACCCATTGCAACCTGCGGAAAGCTCGCGATGATGTTGGCGTCGGCGCGGGCGATGGCGCTGGACAGTTCCGAGTCGGCGCCCTTGCGCATGACCAGGATATTGTCATCGCCGCCGGTCTTGGTGAGTGCGGAGGCAAACCCGTTCGCCAGAGCCAGCATGGCCACGAACACGGCCACCACCAGCGCAATACCCAGCGCCGTGAACGCCGTGGACACGGGGCGTTGCAGCACGCTCCGCACGTTGTATATCAGCGGGATCTTCACTCCACTCTCCGTAGCGCTTGCACCACCGGCATCCTGGCCGCCTGATACGCGGGCGTGAACCCGCTCAGCACCGAGAGCAGCAGTGCAATGCCGGCACCCACCATGACGGTGCCACTCGTGACGTGAAAACCGGGCAGAAACCCGAACGCATTGAAGTGCGTCGCTTTGGGCAGAATGATGGCGAGTCCGAGGCCGAGCGCGGCGCCCGTGAGCGCCATGAATGCCGCTTCCACGATCACCAGTGAGAAGATCGTGCGATCGGTGAACCCCACGGTCTTGAGCACAGCCACTTCGCTGCTACGCTCGCGCTGATTCATGAGCATGGCATTCGCGGCAATGAGCAGGATGGCAAACACCACCGCCATACCGATCGTGCCCATCAGCAGTTGAATGTTGCCAAACATCGTCATGAATCCAGCGCTGAACGCTTGTTCGGTGCCTGTCTTGGTGGGAGCTGGTGAGTTGCGGAAGGAATCGTCGATGGACTTCGCGACGACCCCGGACCGGGCCGGATCATCAATTCGCAGAATGAACCACCCTGGTGAGACGTTGTCCTTCACACGCTCATACAGGTAGTCGTAGTGAAAGAGAAACTGCTCGTCGCCGTACGCGGTTTCCTTCAGCGAGTACGTCCCGCGAATGGTGAACGTCCAGTCGCCCGGATAGATCGTACCCTGAAGGGTGACGTTGTCGCCGATCTTCCAGCCAAAGGCCTTGAGCAGTCCCTGTCCCACGATGACCGCCGTGCGCTCACGAAGAAACGCCTCCTTCTGGTCGGATTGAACAAGGAAGTCGTTCTTGTATATCTCGAGATACGACGCCGGATCGACCGCGAGCGGGCCGAAGAACTTCCTGCCGTCACCGTACTTGCCGCCGAACCAATTGGCCCAGGTGACCCCCGTCACGTGAGGGATCGTCGCCAGCCGCGTGGCGTAGCTTTGGGGCAGTGGAAAGATGAACGCTGTGGCGTTCTGCACGATCATGCGGTTTGCAGCACCCAGTTGACTGGAAATCTCCAGCTGCGTGACCACCGTCCGCAGGGACGCGAACAGGAACAACGCCAACGCGATGCTCAGGATGGTCAGCGTGGTGCGCAGCTTGTGGCGCATCAAATTGGACAGCACCAGCGGAAAGAACTTCATCCGTGCGCTCCCTGCATGGCTTGCCGCTCCACCAGCACGCCCTTGTCCAGATGCAGCACGGTTTTCGCGCGTTCGGCAGCCTTCGCATCGTGGGTCACGACGATGATCGTCTTGTTGAACTCGTCGTTCAAGCGCTGCAAGAGCGTCAGCACCTCCTCGGAGCTCTTGGCGTCAAGCTGGCCCGTCGGCTCGTCCAGCAGAATCAACTGCGGATCGGCGACAATCGCGCGCGCAATGGAGACACGCTGCTCCTGACCGCCGGACAGTTGACGCGGGTAGTGCTCCAGGCGATCAGACAGCCCCACCACGCCGAGCGCGATTGCCACCCGCTCCGCACGGTCGCGCTTATTGAGATTCGTGAGCAGCAGCGGCAACTCGACATTCTGCTGGGCGGTCAGCACCGGCAACAGATTGTACGACTGGAACACAAAGCCGATGGTGCGGGAACGCCACGTCGCCAGTTGCGAGGTGTTCATTCTGCTCACCTCTGCGCCACCAACCCGCACGATGCCACTCGTCGGCTTATCCAATCCCGCCACGAGATTGAGCAGTGTCGACTTGCCGGAGCCTGAGGGACCCATCAACGCTGTGAAGCTGCCTTCCTCGAAGTCGACGGTCAGTCCCGTGTAGACGTCCACGGCCTGCGTGTCGCGTCGAAAGGACTTGTAGACATCGCGGATCTCGACGAGCGCCATCGCTGCATCCCCTGCTGAAGGTTGGTCTTCCTATAGCCCAATCTTGACGCGCATACCCTCGACGGGTGTCTCCACACCACCGATCAACAACTGCTCTCCGCCGCTCAACCCGGATCGCACCTCGCGAAAGCCCGCGCTGACCGGTCCGGCCTCGATTTCACGGCGCACGAGTTTCTCGTCGCGCACCATCCACACCACACTCTTGCCACCATCCTCACGCACGGCGGCCTGCGGCACCCGTACGATCGGCTTCGCGGACGCTTGTGGCGCTCCCGGTGTCGCCGTATCGGCTTGTAGAAAATCCACCTTGGCGCCCATTTCGGGAAGAATGCGCGAATCCCGATCGATAATTGACACCTTGACCTGCACCGTCGCGCGCTGTCGATCAGCCGTCGGGACAACCTGACGGACGGCTCCCCGAAACGCCGTGTCCGGATAGGCGTCAAGCGTGATTCGTGCCTTGAGCCCGCTGCTGATCCGCGCGATGTAGGCCTCGTTCACGTCGACTTCAACCTCGAGCGTCGCCAGGTCGGCCATGGTCACAACCGCGCCGCGCGTGAGCCCGCCGCCGACACTCGGCGCGACCACTTCGCCCACTTCTGCGTCCTTGCGCAGCACCGTGCCGGTGAACGGCGCGCGGATGATCGTGTTGTCGTTGTTGGCGAGGGCGAGATTGAGTCCCGCTTCAGCGGCCCGTTTTCTCGCCGCTGCCGCGTTGGCGCGCGCTTCGGCCTGCGACGCTCTGCTCATCGCGGCGTCCAGTTCCTGCTGTGACACCAGGTTGGCGTTCTGAACACGCACATCACGCTGCCGATTGGCTTCGCGCACCGCCTGATCGCGGTCGGCGACCGCCTCGATCACGTTGGCGTCGCTTGCCGCCACGTTGGCCTCTGCCTGCGCGATCGCCGCCTGAAACTCGGCATTGTCGAGTCGCGCAATCACGGTGCCCTGCCGCACGTACGACCCCTCGCTGACGCCGAGAAAGGCCAATCGACCAGCGGCCTTCGCCGAGACCGACGCCTTCGTGCGGGCCACCACATAGCCGTTAGCGGTCACGCTGGTCGTGCCCGCCGAGCCACCGGAACCGGCACCAACCGGCGCACCAACCGTGGCCACCTGCACCACCGGGACAGCGCGACTGCGCACGTACCACCACCCAATCGCGATCAACGCCGCAACGATGAATAGCAGAATCAGATTGCGCAGCAAGGCACTGCGCACGCCAGCGGGCGGCGCGTCGCGATTGATACGAAGCCGCGACAGATCGGCGGGAGCAGAAGGCTGGGTCATGGGAGAGACATTCTACGCGCGTTCGCAGGAATTTGGCAACACTAAGTACTCAGTACTCAGTACTGAGTACTTAGTACTGAGTTCGTAAGAACTCCACGCGCAGCTCCGTCCAACCGTCCACCTGCACGTGCTGCACACGAATCTGGTGCGGGCCGCCGGTGATAGTCGCGTAGTCGGGCATGGTTTCATGCGGCGTCCAGTGGTCGATCACCAGTTTACTGTCCACCCACACGCGAATTGCATCGTCACTGAGCGTGCGCAGCGTGTACGTTCCCGGCGGAAGCGTCATGCGGCTGGTGGCTTCAAGCGCCATGCGCGACGCCGGCACGCGAGGGATCGACGGACGCGACCACATCCAATCCAAACGCGGCATCGTGCGCGACACCACCGGCGTTCCGCGCAGCAAGGCGTCGAACGCGGCTGGCTTGCTGCGAGGATCGGTGCTGTCGCTCCACGCAAACACACGCACGGCCCACGCCTGTCGCGGCTCGAACATCGTGTAGCCAAACGGCACACTCACGCCGGCCGCCGTTCGCGCACCGCGGGGAGTGACCGTGGCCACACCCACGTAGGCGAGTTGCACCGAATAATTGCCCATGCCGTCTCGATGTGGTGTGACGATCACCGTGTCACCAACCTGCCCGGCGCGACGGGAGATGGCCTGCACGCCACGCAACGAGACCACGCGCCAGCGCCCCGATGGACCGACCACGCGCAGACGCAGCGGCGTGGAACGCACACTGTCGATCGGCCAGAGTTTCGGTGAGCGCCAGTCGAACGGACCCCACTCGTCGACGATGATGGCCGACCGATCGCGATCGGCAACCGCGCGCCGTGGCCACGTGGTCGGCGCGCCACGTACCACGGGAGCGCTCCCCCCCGACTCGCGCAGGAGTGCGGCTGGATCACATTCGCTG
>JBEBIR010000205.1:0-6499 GCA_040080315.1 Gemmatimonas sp. | reverse complement strand
CACGCTGCCTAACAGCAGTCGACGGACGTATCCGTAGCCGTGCGTCGCGGACACCACGAGATCGGCGTCCACCGACTCGGCGAATCGGATGATTTCATCCGCGGTGTTGCCCGACAGTAGCACATCCTCAAATCGGACTTCCGGTCGTCCCAGCAGTGTCCGCATTTGTGCAAAGCGCTGGTGCGCCTGATCGCGGAACGCCACCGCGCGCTCACGCAGGAGCGGGTCGGTGTGCTCGAATACGGGCCCGACGTTCACCAGATAGACGACGGCGTCCGGTGCCACAAGCGACATGGCGACTCGCGCGGCATACACGCTGTATTCGCTCAGGTCGGTGGCGATCAGCGCGCGTCGTGGAAGCCAGGTCAACCCGGGTTCCACCGCGAAAATCGGCCGATCGCCCAGTTGCAGCATACGGAGGACGGTCTCGCCGCCGAGAATGCGCTCGACGGCGCCGTGATGACCACGCCCCGTGAGCACCACGCGCGCATCAATGGTTGCGGCATAGTCGACAATCTCACGTGTGGATTCGCCTCCCCGCACAATCACCGGCCACTCATTCGACGGAACCAGATTTCTCAACTGTTGACGAATCGCTGCCTCACGACTGGCGCGACTGGTTTCGTCGCCACCCGATGGCATGGGCATGCCGTCGAATGCATACATCGACGTGGCGAACGGCCCGAGCGCACTCATCACATGGACGTCGGCCTTCGTGTGCGCGGCGAGCATCTGCGCCAGCGGGAATGCAGCGTTTGAATCCGACGACGCATCCGAGGCGACAAGTATGGGCCCTTGGGGAAGCGCCGAGAGTCCGTACGATGTGAGCGCGCGAGCCGTGGATTGAGCGGTATCAGACATTGTGAGTCCTCGAATGAGCCTGCGAGAACCAGAGTACCTCGCAGTTCTCGTTCACGATGCCGAGTCCTGGCAGCCCGGACCATCGGGGAGGACCTGACGCGCATTCGTCACTCCACTGTCAGGAAGGACCTCTCGTCACAGGCGTTCGGAGCGCTTCAACGACCGCATCAAAGAACGTCCAGTCATCGACCACGGAGCCACCCGTCGGTCTTGGTTGCGCACTCAAGACCACGATCACGACCTTCGCCGCAGGATTGATGTACAAGAACTGCCCGTGAATACCTTCGGCCGAGAACGCCTGATCGGCGCGCTGTGTGGGCTTCGTTCCGGTCCACCACAGATAGCCGTAGTCGAGGGGAACACCGCCGCGCAGCGTCTTCGGGCTTCCCGCTTCGGTGACCCATCCGGCCGGCAGTATCGGTGCGCCGTCAACAACACCCTGTGCAAGCACAAACAGTCCGAATCGACCGAAATCGCGCAACGTTGCACTGAGTCCACTGCCTCCAATCTCGACGCCGTTCGGTGATTCCAACCACCACTTCGCCTCGCTGGCCATGCCGAACCGACTCCAGATCCTTTCGGACAGGTACGTGGCCAATGGTTGTTTCACCGCTTGGCGCAGGACTTCGGCGGCTACCTGCGTCTCACCGGTGTTGTACGTGTTCGCGGTGCCGGGTTCGGCGACTCGCGGCAGGGTACGCATGAGCGCCATGGCCGAACCGGGAGTCAGCGACAACTGCGCCTCAAGCAATCGACGGCGATCGGACGCGGGATCGGTGTACGTCTCATTCCAGCGCACTCCCGATGACATCAGTAGCACATCGCGAATGGTGACGCCATCGTACGCGCTTCCCAGCAATGCCGGAACGTATTGTGTGACGGGGTCTGACAACGATGCGATGGCGCCGTCCTTGAGTGCCACGCCAATGAGTGTCGACGTGACGGACTTCGCGATGGACATGGACATCCACCGTGTTCGCGCGCTGTTGCCGAACCGGTATCGTTCCAAGGCCACGTGCCCGTCCTTGAGCACGAGCAGACCGGCCACGCGATTGAGTCGCACGTAGTCGGCCAGATCGTAGGCGCGGTTCTTGTCGCGAAAATGCAGGGTGCGCAACGGCGTCGCCGCGCGCGGCAATGGCAACGGTCGGCTCGATGCGGCGACCAATCGAGTCGGCAGGAGTCGATCAATATTCCGAAAGGTGTTGACCGCCATCTGCGGCGACAACACGCCGTCATAAATCTGACGGAGCGTGCCGATCGATTCGGTCGCGTGCGGATAGCGCGCGAGGCGCGGCGCGGGCGTCGGCCGCTGCGCGTCGAGTGGTCCCGACAGACAGACTACGGCGATCGCGGCGACACGCGCGGCAAACGATCCGGCGATCAATGCGTGATGCGTCATGGAGTGGCTCGCGCGAGAGGGTGTGCCAACTTAGCAGGGCAACGCGCCGAGGGCGCGCGATTGCCAACGGCGGGCCGTGCCCCTAGCGTTGCGCGACATGACGAATTCCTACGACGTGGTCGTCGCCGGTCTGGGCGCAATGGGCAGCCTGACTCTGCACGAGTTGGCGCGTCGCGGACATCGCGTGCTTGGCCTTGATCGCTTCGCACCGCCACATGCGATGGGTTCGTCACACGGCCAGTCGCGGATCATTCGTGAAGCGTACTTCGAGGACCCGCGTTACGTGCCGCTGGTGCAGCGGGCCTACACGCGCTGGTCTCAACTTGAGGCCGACAGCGGCGTCACGCTGTTTCGTCAGACCGGCGGGCTGATGTTGGGTCCGCCAGAGGGCGAATTGGTGCGAGGTGCCCGACTCAGCGCTGAGTTGCACGACCTGCCGCATGAGATGCTCAACGCCAGTGAGGTGGCACGCCGCTTTCCCGCGTTTCGACCGGATCCTGGAATGGTGGGGGTCTGGGAGCCCAGAGCCGGCATTCTGTTTCCCGAACTGGCCATCGGCGCAGCGCTCGCCGTGGCCGGAAGGAACAACGCCGAGATTCATGTCGGCGAGTCGCTGGTTCGTTGGAACACGATCGAGGGCGGTGTCGAGGTCATCACCACGACAGGACGGTATCGCGCCGCCTCGTTGGTGATTGCGGTCGGTGCCTGGACAAGCGACCTCGTTGAGGAGCTTGCACTGCCACTGGTTGTTCAACGCAACGTGCTCATGTGGTTTGTCCCGGCGCGCACGCCTGAGCACTTCGGGCCCGACGCACTGCCGATCTTCATTAGTGAGAGCGCGCCCGGCGTCATGTGGTACGGCTTTCCCGATCTCGGCGACGGCGTCAAACTCGCCCGTCACCATTTCGGCGTGTCAACGCACCCGGATACGGTTGATCGCACCGTGTCGACGGACGAAGTCGAGGGGATGCGCTCGATTGTCCAGCAATACCTTCCCGGCGCCAACGGTCCGCTGCGCGAGACGGCGGTGTGTCTCTATACCAATGCCCCGGACGAACATTTCGTGATTGGTCGCCATCCGAAGAGTCCAGCGGTGATCGTGGCCAGTCCGTGTTCAGGGCACGGCTTCAAATTCGCCAGCGCCATCGGCGAGTTGCTGGCCGATCTGGCGACCGGCCACGAACCGGCGTTCGATCTGTCGCTCTTCGCCCTGAGCCGTTTCTCGCGCTAGTGACGCTGTTACGTCCCGCGACGACCGCCGTTCTTCGACTTGGTTGGCGCCTTCGAGGGTTGCCGGGGATTGGGCTGCGGCGCTCGTTCGGCGACTGGCGCCGGCTTGGATCCGGGCAGCGGCTTGGCGCGGGAGAAGTCCGGGATCGCGCTGTGTTTGTTCTTCTTCATACCGAAAACTAACGCCGAATGCCGCGCGCGCGCCTCAGGGAAAACTCAGGGCCCGCCAGATCGCGGCGAAGGCCGGTGTGACCCCACCCACCTTGGGTGTATTCAGGTCCACGGCGACCATGTTGTGATTGGGGCTCAGGGTCAGCAGCCGATTGACCGGCGGCGTCGAGGTGATGAAGCGCTGGGCGGTGCCATACGGCGGCGGGGTGTCTTCGATATTCAACGCCGCGCCAGTCATGCCGATGGCCGTCCACACGCTGAGCGCGGTGGCCGGCGACACGAGTTCGTCAAACGTCGAGATGAATCCGAACAGTCGATTGACGGGTGTGGCGTACGGTCGAGTCACCCAAGGGGCCACGCTGTTGCTCGCGGGTAGTCCGTCGCCGAACGACGCATACGCGGTGGCGCGAAACACCACGTAGCGCTGCGCAATGAACAGCGCATGTCCGCCGCCCTGTGAGTGACCGGCGACGGAAACTACGCTCCATTTCACGTCGGTATCGCCATTGAGAAACTGGCCCCAGTTGCCGTTGGGTTCGGTGCTGCGCATGAACCGCAGGAGTCGGACCAGGCGATTCTCGATGCTGTTGGGGCGATCCACCGACACGCGCGATGAGGCCGGCTGACCGGTGAGAATCTCCAGTCGGGCATCCCCATAGCAGTTGGTGGGCTGTGTGGCGCAGAGCACGCCAACGGCATCGGCATTGGGGTAGCTGATGCCGACAGCGTGATAGCCGGCGCGAGCGGCCTGACCCAGGATGAGCTGATAGTTCTGCGCGATGGCTCCGGTACCCGGCAGAAACACGAACAGTCGGCCGGTCGGCGTCACGCCCTCGGCGCGATAGACAAAGTGACTATCGAAGTGCTGGGTAATGCAATTGTCGGTGCTGACCGGCAGGACGGCCCAGGTGGTAATCCCTGCGGTGACCGTGGTGCGGAGACCGGCACCCAACGTGGCGGTGCATGGATCCGGCACGGGGGCGACCGGATTCGTCTCCGAACCCGCGCAGGCGGCGCAGGCCACCAAGGTCAGGAACATCGCGATTCGCATGATGGGAATGCTAGCACCGATGCGTACCACCTGCCCAAATCGCCGACGGTGCCGTACTCTTGAACGACTCTCGGTGCTTCGGCCGGGCAGGATGGACTACTCTCTGGACTGGATACGATGCGACACGCACTCATGTATGTCGGTGGTTTCGAGCGCAATTTCAAGAACCTGACGACGGCGTCGACGACGTTCGAAGGGAGCGACGGCAAGTCGCACTCGTATCCGGCGTGGCCCTCGAGCGCGAACGGATTGCGCATCAGCTACATGGAGAAGTCCGGCAAGAAGTTTGTCGCCGTACGAGTGGCCGACGGGACGACCGACGTAGTCCTGCAGAACGAGCTGGTGCTGGTTCCGGGCGAACATTTCGGTTTTGGCACGCACCTGAGCGGCGAGCCCACGAACGTTGAGGACAACATCGCGATCATGAAGCTGCTGGAGGACGTGATCAAGAAGAACATGGGTGTCAGTACGCCGCTGATGGAGATCCGCACGCGCTTCAAGGCGGCGGCGACGCCCAAGAAGTAGCGGCGCCGATCGCGTTGTCGCCGACGGTGCGCGCCGCGTCGCTGGTCGTGTTGGCGCGCTGTTGCGCCTGGTGCGTTGCGCTCGCGGTGTCCCAGGCGCCCTCGTTCGCGCACGCGCAACCGGTCTCGGCACGCCTCTCGGAGGCGGCTGTCCGATCGGCTCGCGCACGTTCAAACGCCGCGATCGCGGCGCGCGACACGGCCACACTCGTGGCCATGGTCTCACCGTCGTATCACTCGGTGAGTTCACGTAATGCGCACACCAACGGTCGCGACGGCGCGCAGGCGCAATGGCGTGCGCAGTTCACCGCACACGCTGACGTGAGCTACGTGCGCACGCCGAGTTCGGTGCGCCTGTTCGCACCTTGGGCGATGGCCGCGGAGAGCGGCACCTGGGTGGGACGCTGGGCCGAGCCCGATGGTCGCGTGGAGATTCGCGGCACTTACACAGCCAAATGGCGACGCGTCGACGGTGTGTGGCTGCTGGAGGCGGAAGTGTTCACGCCCGAGTCGTGCACCGGCTCGGCGTACTGCTCGTCCCCGCCGGAGTAGCGTCCATCCTGAAACGCCAGTTTCGCGATGGTGGAACAACAGAGGAGAGACGGAGGACTGGAGACGGCAGACTCAGACGCTGTTCGTCTTGGTCTCGAGTCGTCCGTCTTCCGTCTCTCGTCTGTTGTTCCACCATCGCAAACATGGCGTTTCAGGATGGGCACGAAGTAGGCACGCCCAGCGACTGCGCCTTGCGGGCCGTACTTTAGGAAGCAATCCACTGCATTTCCCTCCCAGCCGGACCGATTCCATGCACATCGTTCGCCTCCCGTGCGCTGTTTTCCTTGTGCTCGCCGCGCCGCTGACTGCGCAGGCACAGCAGAAGAAGCCCCTCACTCAAGGCGATTGGGATCGCTGGCAGACCATCGCCGCGCCCACGTTGTCACCCGACGGCAAATGGGCGTCCTACACGCTCAATCCGCGAGTGGGTGACGGAGAGTTCGTGGTGCGCTCGACGAGTGCGGCCACCGAGTATCGCGTGAACATGGGATACACGAACCGCGAGAACAACACGCCTGGCGCCGAACGCGGGCGCGGTGGCGCGGCAGGCGCACCTCCCGCTGGCGCACCTCCGGCCGGTGCAGGCGGACGCGGTGGTCGCGGTGGTGGCGGCGGCGCGGGCGGAGGCGGGCCGTTCAGCGCCGACGGAAAATTCGCGTTCGCGATGGTGACTACGCAGCCTCGCGCGCAGGTGGACAGTGCCGAAGC
>JBEBIR010000204.1:0-6551 GCA_040080315.1 Gemmatimonas sp. | reverse complement strand
CTTTCGCCTGCGGAGTATGTGGCGGGCGGCGCGCGATTGCGTGCATTGGCGCTGCGCTATCAGCCCGGTGTGATTGCGTTCCTGGGTATTGGTGCCTATCGCTCGGCGTTCGCGAAACCCCAAGCTCGGCTGGGGTTGCAGACGGACCGCATTGGTGAGACGTCGTTGTGGGTGCTGCCCAGTCCGAGCGGTCTCAACGCCAATCACCAGTTGGCCGACCTGGTGTCGCTGATGCGCGAGCTTCGTGAATGGGTCGAGTCCAGCAGCCCGTTTCCATCACCGCCACAATCGCAGTAGGTTCCCTCATGGCCTTCCTGTCTGCTTTGCGGCGTTCACGCGCCGGCGCCGCTGCGGTGACGTTGGCGACTGTGGTGTTCATTGCCACGGCCGGTGCCTTCGGCGCGTGTGGCAAGGAAGCGCCGGCTGCCGATCGTGATGCTCTCTCGGATACCACCACATCGGCGCGCACGCCCACCTACGCGTTCGACGTGGTGGCCACGTATCCGCACGACCCGCTGGCGTTCACGCAGGGGCTGCAGTGGCACGACGGCCGATTGTTCGAAAGCACCGGCGAAGTTGGCAGGTCGAGCATTCGCGAAGTGGAGCTGACAAGCGGTCGGGTGATTCGCAAGCGCGATCTGGCCCCACCGCATTTTGGCGAAGGGATCGTGATTCTCGGCACGAAGCTCTACCAGATCACCTGGGAGACCGGGAAGGCCTTTGTGTACGACTGGAAGACGTTCTCTCCCGCTGGGGAGTTCTCGTACGAAGGCCAGGGATGGGGACTCACCACCGATGGCACGTCGATCATCATGAGCGACGGCTCGTCGACGCTGAAGTGGCGCGATCCGGTCACGTTTGCCGTGCAGAAGACCCTGTCCGTGACGGATCACGACACCGACGTGCAGCAGCTGAATGAACTCGAGTGGGTGAATGGCGAGATCTGGTCGAACGTCTGGCAAAGCGATCAGGTGGCGCGCATCGATCCAAAAACCGGCAAGGTGATCGGCTGGATCGACCTGTCGGGCATCCTCTCGGCCATGGATCGCACCGGCGACGAAGATGTGCTGAACGGCATCGCCTATGACGCAGCGAAGGACCGCTACTTCGTGACCGGAAAGAAGTGGTCGAAGCTGTTTGAGATTCGACTCAAGCGAAGAAGCTGAACGGTCTTCGCTTTACCGCAGCCTCACGATGGCGTAGCGCATGGTAGACGGTAACGCGACACCGTTGGATGCCAGACTCACGAGTGTGCTTCGCCCCGAAGGCACGCCAAACCGGATGTAGCTGCTGGTGCCGCCGGCCAGCGTGACGCGCTGCGGTGCGCCGCTGATGAGCGACCGCGCGTTGATGGGATACACACCCAGCGGTGCCCCGCCGCCAAAGCGCAATCCGGGATAGATGCTGCGGAAATTCCACGCCGGAAACACGTAGCGCGTATTCAGCGCGGCGGTGGTTGCGGCGCTGAAGTCGTCGGCAATCAGCGACACGGTCCAGTCGCTCAGATAGTCCGCCAATTGCGCCGCACCGCCCAGTACGTTTTGCAGATTGGTGCGTCCCGTGGTGGTGGAGTTCACCAGCGCGCGATAGAAGGCGGCTTCACCGGCGGCACCCTGACGACCGGCCGCAAAGCGCAGAAAGTTCCAGGTGGCGCCTCGCGTGGCCAGTGAATCGTTGGGCGCGTACGGCGAGTTGAGCTCGGGGTTGATGAGATAGGTGTAAAAGCGCGAGAAATTCTGCGACGCGTAATTGCTGAACAGCGTGGCCTGCTGCGAGACCTGGGACAGCGTCAGGTTCTGTCGTGACGAGAAACCGGAAATACGATAGTACAGCAGCTCTTCCGCGGTATGCGCCAAGCCCTCGTCCAGCCACGTCTCTTCGTTCGGGACGGCGTTGGTGTTCACGTACAGGCGGCGCCCCGAATTGATGAGATGCTCGAACTCGTGCGTAATGGTGCCGAGGTTGAGCGTGGTGACTTCCGCCTTGGACCGTTTGTTGTTGTTGACCGTGCCGTCCGGATCGGGAACGAGCAGGTAGAACATCTCCGTCTCGTTCGAGGACGCGCACGCGGCGAGACCGTTGCGCGCGGTCTTTGGGTACAAGTCACGGGCGAAGAAGAAGCCGCCGATGGTGTAGCTGGTGGTCGACGGAGGTGTGAGCGAGTTCACCGAGCGGGTAAAGAACAGGATGATCTTGCCCCGACCACTCACGTTGGACGGCGCGCCGAACGCCGTCGTGTCCAGCGGAAAGACCAGCGTATCGAACGTCGCGGCGATCGATGCGTACTCGGCGTCGGTATAGCCACCCGATGGGTTTCCGTTGTCGGCCACCACGATAGACTTCTCGCCAACTGCCGCGACACGCGAGACGCGATTGATCGGGTCGGTGCACGCTTTGTTGGCGTTCGCGTTGAGGGTTATGGGATCGCCCACGGCGAGGTCGGCGATGCTGGAGAGTGCCGCAACACCATCACGTTCGCGGTGCCAGGCGCGGGCCGACTCCACCAGTGGCGTCAATTCGCGGCGTTCGAGGGCGCGTCGTTCGAGCTCTGCCATCCGCGGCACATCAGTCGCCGGTTGACGCGCCACGAGCACATCGGCACCGAATGTCGGTGCGCCGGACAGCGCTTGCAGATTGCCCGCATCGACGACTAGAGCGGCGGTCGTCGGACCGGTGTTGCCCGTAGCAAACACATCGACCGAGGTCACGGTACTGAAGAGCGCCGATGTGGAAATGAGCGTGAGCGCATACTCGGCGTTGACGCCAACCGGAGCCACCACGCAGGCGCGCACACCGGCGGCGTCGCCTGCGGGCACCAGCACTTCGCCAAGGGCCAGCGTACTCGCGGTGATCGGACCGCACACCGAGGAGCCCGCGGGCCCTACAGTCACCGCCACCGTGTCGGCCTTGCCGCCCGCATCGGCGACAATGCGCGCGTTGCCCAGCCCGACCGCAGTCACCAGGCCTGTCGAGTTCACAGTTGCGACTGCGGGGTCAGGCGCGCTGAAGTTGACGGCCTGCGCACTGACGTCGTTGCCGTACTGATCGCGCGCCGTGGCGCGGATACGAATCGTGTCACCCAGGCCGAGGTAGGCGCGGTCCGGCGTGGTGATGACGAATGCCGCGGCACCGGGGAGCGCAGTCGCGGTGAAAACTACGGGTGTGAGTCCGCCAACTTGTGCGGAAACGCGGAGTGTGCCGGCGACCGTGCCCAGCGTCCAAATGGTCGACGCCACACCGTCGCTGTTGCTGGTGGACGACGTGGGTGCGGTGGTGCCGGCACCAACGCCAACATCCCAGTCAACGCGGGCACCAGAAACCACCTTGCCGGAGGCATCGGTCACCACCACCGAGAGCGGTATCGCGAGCGTGGCGCCAACCGCGGCAGTCTGTCCGTTGCCAGCCTGCAGGCGGATTGCGGCGGGTGTGGCATTGGGACCGGTCGGCGAATCTTTTCGACAGGCCACCAGCAGCGCAGGGATCAGAAGCGCGAGTTGAAAAGCGCGAAGAACGCGGGCCATGCAGACCACCGGCGAACGGTATAGGGACGCTACGACGTAGCTCGAATGATACCGCTGACGCCGCGATGAGGTTGTACATTCCACGCATGTGCCATCAGATGTCACGACTGCTGATGCTGACCCTTGTCACGGCCCTGGCGACAAGCTGCTCCGAACGCAGTCGCGCAGGGCGACCGACCGAGACCTGGTGGTGGCAGGGTGGCCAGCCCGACGATCCTCCGCACATGCTCAACGCATCGCTCCCCTTTCAGTATCCTGTCGCACAGTATCTGCGTCGGACACAGGGAAACGTGACACTGCGCCTGTTTGTGGATGAAGAAGGACGGGTGGTACCCGACAGCACGCGAATTGAGCGACCCTCGGGTGTCACGGCCTTCGATTCTGCGGCACTGGCGGGAGTCAGTGCACTGCGCTTCCGTCCAGCTCGCCGACGAGGGGTGGCGGTTCCCGTGGCGATGCTCTTTCCGGTGCACTTCCGGCACCCCGAAGGTTCAAAGTTGCCAGTCGACACGCCCCACGACCCCACCGCCTCACCGTAAGACGAACACCCCGCGTTCCGGTTCAACCTCTTGCTTGATTCATGCCCATGGCCCCGACTCTGCCTGCCGATGCAAGTGCACAGGAACAACACCTGCGTCACCGTCGCCCCTACGACTCTGTCCTGGAGACCATCGGCTGGACCCCGCTGATTCGGCTGTCGCGTGTCGCCAAGGGGATTCGCACGCCGGTATTCGGCAAAGCCGACTTCTTCAATCCCGGCGGCAGTGTGAAGGACCGCATAGGGATGCCGATGATCGAGGCGCATGAGAAGGCGGGGACGCTCAAGCCGGGCGGGATCATCGTTGAAGCGACGAGTGGCAACACGGGGGTTGGCCTGGCCATCGCGGCCGCGCTCAAGGGATACAAGTGCATTTTCACGATGCCCGACAAGATGTCGCAGGAGAAGGTGCGATTGCTCAAGGCGTTCGGCGCCGAAGTAATCATCACACCAACCGCAGTGCCGCCGGATCATCCGCAGAACTACGTGCAGATGGCCAAGCGCATCGTACGGGAAACACCGGGTGCGGTGCTGGCCGGTCAGTTTGAAAATCCGGCGAATCCGGCCGCACATGTGGCGACTACCGGCCCTGAGCTCTGGGAGCAATCGGAGGGACGCATCACGCACTTTGTCGCGTCGGCCGGCACCGGTGGCACGATCTCGGGCGTGGGTCGCTATCTCAAGTCGAAGAATCCCAACATCAAGATCATCGCCGCCGATCCGCACGGTTCAGTGTTGGCGGAATTGTGGCGCACGCATGGAGAAGGCCATCCCACGGGCGCCCCGTACAAGGTGGAAGGTGTGGGTCAGGACTGTGTGCCGTCCACGCTGGACATGGGTGTGATTGATGAATTCATCACGGTGAACGATAAAGACGCCTTCGCGATGGCGCGTCGACTCACTCGGGAGGAAGGCATCTTCGTGGGCGGATCGGCCGGACTCATTGCCCACGCCGCCCTCATGGTGGCGCGTCGACTCAACGATCCCGATGCGTACGTGGTGACGTTTCTCTGCGACACCGGCGAACGCTATCTCAGCAAGGTGTTCAACGACGAGTGGATGCGTGAGAACCAGATGCTCGATGCCGTGCCCACCAGCATCGAAGCGGTGCTGGGTCACAAGGACGGCAGCGCGCCCGCCATCGTGAGCGTGGCACCGGGTGCAACGGTGCGTCAGGCGATTCGATTGATGGTGCTGCACAATGTGTCGCAGGCGCCGGTGATGGACGGCACGGTATGCATTGGCAGCGTGGCGGAGTCGCAATTGACGTCCAAATCACTGGCCGATCCCAAGGTGCTGGACCTGAATGTGAGCGATGTGATGGACCAGCCGTTCCCAGTGGTGGAGAGTGATCAGGCGGTGGAGAGTGTCGCGAAGCTCTTGTCGAAGAGCAATCGCGCGGTGCTCATGAAGAAAGACGGTGTGGTGCAGGGGATCGTGACGCGTTTCGATGTGCTTGAATACCTGATGCACCGTTAGTCGTCACTGCCCCTTGGGTTTCGCGGGGACTGATGACGGGTACACCTTGGTCATCGATTCGCCGGCGAGCACACGATGGATGCGCCTCGCTTCCAATCGAAACTCGTCACGAAAGGTCCGCTGCTTGCAGCCGCGATCGTAGACGGCGATAGCCGAACGCGCCTCGTCGGTGCGGTCGAGCAGCAGATCGGCGTACGCATACGCCACCAGAATCGCGCAGTGCGCGCCAGTGCGCGGTGTGCCGGGATGCGTGGTGAGATATCCGTAGCCGATGGACGCGGCGCGCTGCGGTTGACCACCGCGCGCCAAGTCGAGCATCCGTTGGGCGGTGGCACTCTCGGGCGGCAACGGCCCCGGCTTGGGCTGAGCGGAGGTTGACGAAGACGCGGATGTGCTCACGATTGCGGCGATGATGACGGCAATGCGCATGAGTGTCGCGGACTCTCTAGCGCGGCATATTGACTGCTCGTTCCAACGCCTCACGAATAAAGCGCTGATAGGGAACACCGCGCGCGGCCGCACGCGCCTTCACGGCCTCAAGCAATGACTCCGGCATTCGCATGTTGATCTTCGCGGACTTTCGTTGGAACTCGAACCTTACGGGCTGAAATCCAGCAAGGTCATACTCCGATAGGTCAGCGTCATCGACAAACGCCTCGGCCTCGGCATCACTCGCGAATGTGGGGATTCGCTTCTTCGTAGGCACGAATCTCTCTCCTGTGCATGAATCGCGCACTGATTGGTCGGATCAAATGAGCATCGTCTCGCGTCCGTACGGTAAATACAAGAAAAATCGCTCGACCATCGACTGTCCTGCCGATGGCGCGAAATCGCTGTTCGTGCTGGAACGGATCGGGAGCGATTGCCATCACCCGGCCAAACAGCTCCTCAATAACTTCCGGTGGGATGCCATGCTTACGGCATTTCTCACGATTCCCGTCGTCCCAGTCGAAGCCGCCGAACTGGATCTCACGGCTCATTCTAGCAGATGTCCATACAAATGTCAATCATTT
>JBEBIR010000203.1:0-6559 GCA_040080315.1 Gemmatimonas sp. | reverse complement strand
TCAAGCGCTCGAACCGTTTCCAGAATGTCCGGTTCCGACACGGTGAGTGTCGCCCCCTCTGCTGCGGAATCGCGTCGGCCGGTGGTGTTCGCATACCATTGGAGCAAGTGCTCGGTGTCCTCGCTGGACAGAAACGCCCCCTGCAACCGCGCTGGCTCCGACTTCCCTGGGGGGATAAACAGCATGTCGCCATTGCCAAGTAACGACTCTGCCCCCGAGCCATCGATGATCGTCCGACTGTCGATCTGGGATGCGACGCGGAACGCGATCCGACAGGGAAAGTTCGCCTTGATCAAGCCGGTGATGACATTCACACTCGGTCGCTGCGTGGCCAGAATCAGGTGGATGCCGATGGCGCGCGCCTTCTGCGCCAGCATGGCAATCGGCGTCTCCACCTCGCCCTGAACGGTCATCATCAGGTCGGCCATCTCATCAATCACGACCACAATGTACGGAAGAATCCCGCCCGCGTAGGTGCGATCTTCGAACGCGACATCGGGCGCTTTCGGGCGCTGGAGCGCCGGTCCCTCGCCAACGGCGTGCTGCTGCACTCGTTTGTTGAATTCCTGCAGATTGCGACACGCGTTCGCCTCCAGCAGACGATAGCGGTCCTGCATTTCCATCACCGCCCACTTGAGCACCGTCGCCGCATCGCGATTGTCGGTGATCACCTTGTGTCGCAGGTGCGGCAGCGTGTTGTACACGCTGAGTTCCACCATCTTGGGATCGACCATCAGAAAGCGCAGCGTCTTGGGTGTATGACGATACGCCAGGCTCGTGATGATCGTGTTCACGCAGACCGACTTCCCCGATCCGGTCGCGCCCGCGATGAGCAGATGCGGCATCTTCGCGAGATCGGCGATCACGGATCGTCCTTCCAGGTCTTTGCCCAGCGCAATCGGCAGTGCCGCGCGCGCCTGCTTGAACTCGGGCGATTCGAGCACTTCACGAAGCACCACCATTTCGGGCGACGGATTTGGCACTTCCACCCCGACAGCGCCGCGACCTGGAATGGGGGCAACGATACGAATGCTCGGCGCGCGCAGCGCCAACGCAAGGTCATCGGCGAGGGCGGCAATCTGCCGAACCTTCACACCGGCCGCGGGTTCAATTTCAAACTGCGTGACGGTGGGGCCCGTGGTCCGCCCAACCAGTTCCCCTTCCACCTTGAACGTGCGCAGCGTCGACATGAGCTTGTCGCCCGCCAGGTCAAGTTCACGTCGTCCGGCGTCGGGATTTCGTGCCGGCGCCGCCGCCAGGAGATCCGTGGGCGGGAGTTCATCGCTGAAGCGTGCATCGTCCGCATCCATCGCGGCATCCAACGCCAGCTCGCGATTCCCAACACCCTGGCTTTTCGAGCGTTTGCGATCAGCCGGTTCTTTGGGCGGTGCAAACGAGGTATCTGGCGACCGACGGCCGCCGCCGGCAAGCACGTCGCGCGCGAGCGCCGGATCAATCGCCGGTAGTTCCTCGGGCTCGGGTGCCAATCGCTCGGCCAGCGTTTGTCGAGCAGTCACAGCGCTGGTCGCGGTGAGGCTCGCCTCTGGCGGTGCGCCTTTGCGCTCGCTGGGGCCTACCAGCATGCGGATCGGATTCCAACGAAGCGTGAGCACGGTAAGCGCGCTGCTGGCCAATACGAACACAATCCACGCGCCGGCCGATCCCAGTCCCTTTCGCAGGTAGTGTGCGGTGAAGCTGCCCCAGAGCCCCGTCGCGGATGACGTTGACGGCTCTCCACCCAACGCCAGTCCGATTGCCACGGGAACCAGCGCCACGATGCCCGCAAACAACAGTCCCCACTCCACCGCCTGGTCATCAGCCTGTCGCAGCCTGCCGAACAGGGCGAGGCCGACCACCAGACACCCTGCCGCGACCAGGGCGGCACCGGGAATTCCGACCGTCATGACCAACGCGCAGCGCGCCCACGTGCCAGCCGGACCGAATGCCCCGACGGCATCCAGACACGTCGCGCCGGCCGGCACCTGTTGGAACACCAGCGCACCAGCGAGAAACACCGCCAGCAGCGTCAATCCGATGGCCGCAAACTCACGGCGCAGCAAGCGAGCATCCATGCGGCTTAGGCTCCGTCAGCGCTGATGGCCAGCAACTGCCGATCCTGATATCGGACCGCAAGCGGAATCGAGTCAATGGCGAAGCAGCTGTTCACGTCAGCGCCGAATCCGGCCGCCGACAGCGCGCGCGCGTGGCTCGCGTCCGCGGCCAATGTCGTCAGATCATCGTGATACGTCTGTTCGATCATCTCAACAAATCGCGCGGCGTCGCCGCACTCGGCATCAGGAAAGGCCGCGCGAACCCCGCGCACCAGGCGTCCGGCGCACACGGCATCCTCAAGCGCGAGATGCCGATCCGTTCCCGCACACACAATGACAACATCGGTGACGCCATCCGACGCCTTGCAGGCCGCGTCTATCGAGGCTTGCGCGTTGACGAACGCCGCGAACAGACACGCGCGCGCACCATGCGTTGCCGTCAGTGCGGTGGTGCCGTTGCTGGTGGTGAACACAATGGTCCGCCCGGATACCATGGCCGGCGTGTACTCCGCGGGAGAGTTGCCGAAATCGAATCCGTCCACGCGCACCATGCGTCGCTCGCCGCCCAGCCGGACCGATTCCTGATCCATCGTTTTCGCTCGCTGCGCCGCTTCCTCAACAGACTCGAACGGAATCAACATGCGCGCCCCATTGGCGAGGGCCCATGCGGCCGTGGTCGCAGCGCGCAGCACATCGATCACGACCACCACCCGATCGGCTACATCGGCTGGCGCCACGGGCGCTTCGCCGAGCAGCACGTCGACTCTCACGTGGCGGGTTCCTTGAGGAGCTCGGCGCCCTCGAACTCCAGCCACTTCGTGTGTACTCGTCCCGCCTGAAACCCCGGATGTTGCATCACGCGCGCGAGAAACGGCATCGTCGTGCGCACCCCCTCGATGACAAAACTCTCCAGCGCAATCTGCATGCGCTTGAGCGCCTCCTCTCGCGTATTCCCCTGCACGATCAATTTCGCAATCATGGAATCGTAGAACGGCGGCACCGTGTATCCCGCATACACGTGCGTGTCGATGCGGACGCCCGGACCGCCCGGCTGGTGAAACGTTTCGATGCGCCCCGGTGACGGCTGAAAATTGCGTGACGGATCTTCCGCGTTCACGCGACACTCGATGACGTGACCGCGAAACGCCGGCGTACTGGTGATACTCAGCGGCAGGCCCGCGGCCACGCGAATCTGTTCTTTCACCAGGTCCACTCCCGTGAGCATCTCGGTCACCGGATGCTCGACCTGGATGCGGGTGTTCATCTCCATGAAGTAGAACGAGCCGTCTTCATCCAGCAACATCTCAATCGTGCCGGCGCCCACGTACCCGATGGCCGCCGCGCCGCGCACGGCGGCCTCGCCCATGCGCTCGCGCAACTCGGGCGTCATCACAGGACACGGCGCTTCCTCGATGAGCTTCTGGTGTCGACGTTGCACGGAACAATCGCGCTCGCCCAGATGAATCACGTGGCCGTGCATGTCGCCGAGAATCTGGAACTCGACATGCCGAGGCCGCTCCAGAAACTTCTCCACGTACACGTCGCCGTTGCCGAACGCCGACAGCGCTTCCGAACGCGCCAGCTGAAACGCGCGCGTGAAGTCATCCGGGTCGCGCGACACGCGCATTCCCTTTCCGCCACCGCCGGCAGCCGCCTTGACGATCACCGGGAATCCGATCTCGCGCGCGAAGACCAGCGCTTCCTCCGGATCCTCCACTGGCCCCGGCGTTCCTGGAACGATCGGCACGCCCACCTCACTCATCGCGCGCCGCGCTGACGCCTTGTCGCCCATCACCCGGATCTGTTCGGGCGTCGGGCCGATGAACGTGATGCCGGACGCTCGACACGTCTCCGCGAATTCGGCATTCTCCGCGAGAAACCCATAGCCAGGATGAATCGCGTCGGCGCCGGTGATCTCCGCCGCGGCAATGAGTCGCGGAATCTTGAGATACGATTCCTTGCTGGGCGCCGGGCCGATGCACACATCGTCATCGGCAAAGCGCACGTGCAACGACTCGCGGTCGGCGTCGGAATAGACAGCCACCGTTTGAATATCCAGCTCGCGACACGCCCGAATCACTCGGAGGGCGATTTCGCCGCGATTGGCGATCAGGACCTTTTTGAACATGCGGAGAATGGTGGCGGGGGGCAGAGGCTGACGCTAGCCCGAACTGAGAACTGAGAACTGAGTACTGAGTACTGAGTACTGAGTACGAAGACGGGAGACATCCGTCTGGATGTCTCCCGTCTCCCGTCTGCCGTCTTCCGTCTCTCGCCAGCTACCGGCCGGCTGGGTTCCCTTGTCCCCGGAACCCGTCCCAGTTCGCGTCGCTGGACCCGTTCACACCCTGCACCCGGAGGGCCAGCTCGGCGGGATTCGTCGCAAAGAACTGCGCGCTCTCGTACGAGATCACACCGCGGGAAAACCAATCCATCAGCGACTGGTCAAAGCTCTGCATCCCGTACGCCACGCTGCCTTCCTTGATGAGATCCGGAATGTTCAGTGTCGCGGACAGGTCGCGAATCTGGTCGCGGACGGCTTCCGTGTTCACCAGCACTTCACAGGCGGGCACTCGGCCGGGTTCATCCGATCGCGGGATCAGTCGCAGCGATACGACCGCCGACAGCGCGTTCGCCAGTGCGAATCGCACCTCGTTCTGCTGGTGCGGCGGATAGAACGACAGGATGCGATTGATGGTGAGCGTGGCGTCAGTCGTATGCAGCGTGGAAAACACCAGGTGCCCGGTGCCCGCCGCCTTGAGGGCCACGTCGAGCGTCTCGAGATCGCGAATTTCGCCGATCATGATGACATCAGGGTCCTGACGCAACACGCGGCGAAGTGCCTGCGAAAACGTGGCGGTGTCCGTGCCGATCTCGCGCTGATTGATGTGACTCTGCACATCGCGATGCACAAACTCAATCGGATCTTCGATCGTGATGATATTCGACGCACGCCGTTCGTTGATGTGCTGAATCATCGCCGCCAGCGCGGTGCTCTTGCCGGAGCCGGTCACGCCGGTCACCAGCACCAGCCCACGTGGACGGAGCGCGATCTGTTCGAGAATGGGCGGCAGGTTCAATTCCCTGATGGACGCCGCCGCATGCAGGATCGACCGCATGGCGAACGCCACGGTCCCCTTCTGCTGGTACACGTTGACGCGAAACCGCCCGATCCCAGGGACGTTGATCGCGAAATCGGCTTCGCGCATCTCGACAAACTCGCGGAGTTGCGCCGGCGGCAGCAGGTGTTCGGCGAGCGTCCGCAGTTCCTCAGGACGCAGCGCCGGCATCGCCAACGGAACGAGGTCTCCGTGCAGTCGGAGCGTCGGCGGACGCCCCACCTTGAGGTGGAGGTCCGAGGCTCCGTCACGCACCATCCGCTGCAGCGCCGCCTTGAGGTCAAGGCCGGCTGCGGGCGCCGTGCCAATCGCAGCGCCGGAGACCATCGTCATGGTTACATATCTCTAGCCGTTTGGATCGATGCGATAGAGCACTTGCCCGTATTCGACAGGATGCGAGTCGGTGACGTTCACCTCACGCACCACGCCAGCGTACTCGGACTCGAGCTCATTCATGATCTTCATCGCTTCGATGATACAGACGATCTGACCCTTGCTGATGCGATCGCCGACCGACACATACGGCTTCGCACCGGGCTCCGGGGCCCCGTAATACGTCCCTACCATCGGCGACTTGATCTCAAGGTGCGCGGACTTCGGTGCCTCGGCCTTCGGCACCGATCCCACTCCCTCCTCGGCTGGACGCACGGGGACCGGTGGGGGCAACACTGGCACCGGCTGCGGCGCCGGCGCCGCCATCGTCACTACGGCCCCGCGCTGCTGGGAGCTCTTGGAGATCCGGAGCTTCATCCCTTTGTCGGACGAAATCTCGAGGGAGTCCACCGTGGAGCCGTCGAGCATCTCGATCAGCTTCTTCACGTAGCGCAGGTCGATCATGGCAATTCTGGCAGAAGGGGCAGAACGGGTCCGCGAGCAGCCGAACGGCGCGCAAGGACCCGATAGCGAACAGGTTCAGATCAGCTCGTGAAGATCACGCGGAAACGACGTGAGAATCCGAGGCCCGTCGTCTGTCACCAGCACGTCGTCCTCGATACGCACACCGCCCCACCCGGGTCGATACACACCCGGTTCGATCGTCACGACGGCTCCCGATGGTAGCGGAGCCTCCGCGGCCTTGGCGAGCCGTGGCGCCTCGTGAATCTCAAGCCCTATCCCATGCCCGAGCGAGTGACCGAACGCCTCACCAAGTCCGAAGGCGTCAATGTACTCTCTCGCGACCGCATCCGCAGCCATCCCCGTCATTCCAACCCGAAGCGCACCCGAAGATCGCACATTTGCCTCACGAACCACCTCATAGATCTCGCGTTGCTCAGCCGTCGCGACCCCGAGGACAAACGTGCGCGTGATATCCGAGCAGTAGCCGTTGTTCACGGCTCCGAAGTCGACGAGCACCAAATCACCACGCGCGAGCGCTCGGTCGCCGGTGTG
>JBEBIR010000202.1:0-6573 GCA_040080315.1 Gemmatimonas sp. | reverse complement strand
GTTGGAGGGGTGAGGCAGTGAAGGTAGATCTACCCTCACAGCCCCACCCCTCCAACGCTCACTACCTGTTTTCACCCCTCACCCGCTCCGACAGTGCACAACGAATCGCGTGAGCACGGTTCTCACCGCGCCGCTTCCAGTCGTCGATCGATTCTGCACCACGAACAGCGTGTCGCCGACAAGGGCGAAAACCGGCCGTGCTTCAGTGGCAATGGGTACAATCTGGTCGACGCAGCGCGACCGACCGTCCGCATCCAACGTTGACAGAAATGCGCGCACCCCGACCGCCCCACCGTCCATCACAAAATCCAGATGCACCATGACCACACCGTGGTCGGGCCGTGCACCCATCATCACCAGGAGCGAAGCAGGCGCCGCCTCGTGGCTGATCGTGCGTGCGGTGTCGAGCCGCGCATCGAGATCAGTGGGCACACCGCGTCGCCAACGCGTGGGCGGTATCGTGGAATCCACCACCTGTCCCTTCGCGTCAACGCGATAGGTCAGCGCCGATCCGGTGAAGCCGATGCGATAGCCGCCTGTGGTGGGCGTCACCAGCGACAGCGGATACATCTGAGCGACCCGTGGATGACGAAGAATGTCATCGGCAATGGGACCGATCTGCCACACCACGGAATCACCGGGCAATAGTCGCCCCACACTCGTCTTGCGTTCGAGATCCTGCATTCCGAACACCACGGTATCACCGCGTTCGGCAATGCTGTACACCTGCGCTGGCGTGAAGTACGCGCCGAAGTGCGAACCCTGCGTCGTCACAAACACACTGACGCGATGCAGCGCCGCGTCGGCGACCAGCAGGAGTGTGTCGTGCATCAGGGTCATCGCCGTCGGCCCGATGTACTGTCCCGGCCCGTTGCCGCGCGATCCGATGTGCCGACGCCGCTGGCCCGCGCGCGAATACTCGACAATTTCCCCCTGCGACGCGTCGGCGACGTAGAGCGCGCTGCGACCAACCACGAGAACCGCCGGATCCGTCAGGTAGTCAAGGTCGCTGCGCTCCAGCGCGATGGGGGGACCAGCGGCGAGGAGACTGTCCTCGGGCCTCACCTCCGCAGCCCCTCCGCACGCGCCACACAGGACCGCGACCAGCGGCATGACCAGCCGACGGCCCCTCGCAATTCGACAGATCATCTCCGCTCCGGTTCAAGTGTGCAGCGACAATGTAGGCGGTCCAGACTGACACCGTCGGTCGCCTGTCGCGTATTTTCCAGTACCCATGACATCCGCTGCCCCGCCCAACTCCGCTTCTGGCGAGATCGCGTCCCTCCGCGCCGCGTTGAAAGGGCAGTACGCCATCGAACGGGAGCTCGGGCGCGGTGGCATGGGCATCGTGGTGCTGGCTCGCGACGAACGCCTCGACCGTCAGGTCGCGCTCAAGGTGCTACCGCCCGCGCTCGCTGAGCAGTCGGACACGCGCGAACGATTCCTCCGCGAGGCGCGGATGGCGGCGAAGCTGTCGCATCCGAATATCGTGCCCGTCCATCGTGCCGACGATATCGGCGGGTTCGCCTTCTTTGCGATGGGCTATGTGGATGGTGAGACACTCGGTGATCGCATTCGCGATCGCGGCTCACTACCGCCGGCCGAAGTGGTGCGCATCCTTCGCGAAGTGGCGTGGGCGCTGGCCTATGCGCACGCGCGCGGCATCGTGCATCGCGACGTGAAGCCCGAGAATATCCTGTTGGAGCGCGGCAGCGGTCGCGCCATCGTGACCGACTTCGGTATCGCGCGCGCCGACTTCAATCCTTCGCTCACGCAGGACGGGTACGTGCTCGGCACGGTGCACTACATGAGTCCTGAGCAGTCGAGCGGTGATCCGCTTGACGGCCGAAGTGACCTGTACTCGTTGGGGTGCGTCGGCTTCTTCGCGCTCAGTGGGCGATTGCCGTTCGACGGACAGTCACCGCAAGGCATTCTGGTGGCGCACGCCACGAAGGAACCACCACCACTGCGATCGATCGCACCACAGGTGCCGGCGCCCTTGGCGACCGTGATCGACCGCTGCCTGCGCAAGTCACCCGCAGAGCGATACGCAACGGGTGAAGAGCTGGCGGAGGCACTGGGAAAGGCCATTGGTGCGGTCGAGCATCAGGAACGCGAGTCGAACTCCACGGCGGTACTGTCGAGTGAAGAAGCGATGGCCGTGTGGCGACGCGCGGCCGAGTTACAGGCGGAGGCCGCAGCGCGCCTTGAATCACGCATGCGATCGGCGTCCGAGACGCGTCAGCTCGTCGCCGCAACGGGCACCGCAACGGGCACCGCGCCCGACGCCGCCGCACCATCGTCCAACAGCGTCGACGCACCGGTTCCGACCGACGCCTATCGCCTGCGCGATGTCGAGGCGGCCGCGGCGGAGGTCGGGATCTCGCAACGCTATGTCGCGCTCGCTTTGGCGGAGATCAAGGCGTCACCCGACGCGATGCGACGTGTACAACCCATGCCGGAATGGAAAGAACGCCTGACCACACGACTGTTCGGCACGACGCAACGGACCGTGTCGGTGTCGCGGATCTTTCGGTATCCGCCACGGATCGTACTGCAGGCGCTTGGCCGATCGCTGCAGGCGCCCCCGTATTCGCTGACGCTGAGCGACACACTGGGTGGACATCCCCTGGACGGCGGCGTGCTGGTGTTCGGGTTGCCGGCGATGACCGACTACAACTATAAGTGGTCGTATACGCGCTACGGGACATTCGTTCCTGAGGTGCGAGTAACGTTGGCAAACGTGCCCGGCGATCCACGCGCCTGCGAAGTGAGCATGCACGCAGATTTGCGTCGCGGCATCAATGCCAATATCGCGGCATACGCCGGGTTCGCCGGCGGAGCTGGCGCGCTGGGGACAGCCCTCGGAGTTGGGATCGGCGCGAAGGCGCTCGCACTTGCCGGCGCCGCGTTGCTCGGCCCGATGGTCGGCGGTGCGCTCGCGCTGAGTGTCGGCGTGCTTGTCGCGGCCGGACCGATTTATCGGTGGGGCATCGGCAAGACCAGTCAGGAACTCCATGACGCGCTCACTGCAGTCGACACGTCCATCCGTTCCATCGACATCTTCGGTGAGCCTCCACCCGCGTCACTGTCGCCGAGAGCGTCCGGTGGATATGGTGACGGCGGGTACCTCGTGGGGATGTAAGTTCCGCAACCGCTATCATGAGAGGTTCGCATGTCAATTCGCCCTGTCAGGCGCATCGTGCAGGCTCAGCCCACCATGGAAGGGGCCGGCGTCCATCTGCATCGCGGATTTGGTTTCGGCGACACCGCCGAAACCGACCCCTTCCTGCTGTTCGACGATTTCCGCAACGACATTCCAGCCCACTATCAGGCGGGCTTTCCGTGGCATCCGCATCGCGGTATCGAGACCATCACCTACGTGTTGGCCGGTAATGTCGAGCATGCTGACAGCCTCGGCAACCGTGGCATGCTGGGTGCGGGCGATGTGCAGTGGATGACAGCCGGCAGCGGAATCGTGCATCACGAGATGCCACTTGGTGCGCCCGATGGTCGCATGCACGGTTTTCAGCTCTGGGCCAATTTGCCGGCGTCACTCAAGATGACGGCGCCGCGGTATCAGGACGTACAGTCCAGCGAGATCGCCGAAATCGTTGATGACGACGGCACCACGGTGCGCGTCGTGTGCGGTGAGTTCTGGGGCAAACGCGGACCGGTCGACGGCATCGCCGCCGACCCGATCTACCTCGATGTCTTCGTTCCTGCCGGCGTGCGCAAGTCACTACCAGTGGATGCGTACCGCAGCACGTTCGCCTACATCTTCGAAGGGACTGGCACGTTTCGCCATGCGTCCGACAATCTGGGCGTGCTCACCGAACGCACGGCCGGCAACGACGATGATCTCGTTCGGGACGTGAGCGGCAATCGTTCGCTAATACTGTTCGACAGCGGTGACGAGGTCGTCGTGGCGGCGGGTCCTGCGGGAATCCGTTTTCTGCTGGTGTCGGGTGCACCCATCAAGGAGCCCGTCGCCTGGTACGGCCCCATCGTCATGAACACGCAAGCGGAATTGCAGCAAGCGGTGCGTGAGTTGCAGCAGGGAACGTTTATCAAGCAATAGTCGCGTTCTTCGCTGGCGCTTGTCGGCGCGCGGCCACCCGCCACACCCACCAGATCAGGAGCGGCTGCAGCGGCAGCCGAATCCACAACGCCGCGATGTACGCCGCGCTCTGGTCCGACGCGCGCGCCAACTGCAGCATGTTCACATTGGCGGGGAATACCGCAACCAGCAGCAGGATGAGTCCCCATCCTGCCACCCGACGCGTCGACGGAATCAGCAACCCGATTGCTCCGGCCATCTCGGCGGCACCACTCAACAGTGTCGCCAGGCGCGCGTTCGGCACCCACGCCGGCACGATGCGATCGAACCACGCCGGCACGACAAAGTGCGCGATGCCGGCTACGAGAAACAGTATCGCCAGCGGCACCACGCGCTGGGACGTGTGGGTTACGCTGGCGTGGGCCACGCGTACCACAGGACGGCGAAGTAGTGGCAGATACTGCCACCAAGCACACAGAGGTGCCACACCGGGTGCGTCCATGCGCGACGTTTGTCGATGTAAAACACCACGCCGCCTGTGTAGAACACGCCGCCGGCCAGCAGCAACGCGAGACCCGTGTGGTCCATCGACTGGAACAACGGCTTGATGGCAATGATGATCACCCATCCCATCGCCACATAAATGGCAGTCGATAGCCTGGCGAATCGACCACTGCCCAGAATCACCTTGAACAACACGCCGAGCGCGGCCAGCGTCCACACGATTCCAAACAACGTCCAGCCCCACGTCCCGCGCAGCACGCCCAGCGTAAACGGCGTGTACGTCCCGGCAATGAGCAGGTAGATCGCCGCGTGATCGACCACCCGCAAGCGTTGCTTGATATGCGGATGCGGCACCGCGTGGTACAGCATCGACGCGGCGTACAGCGCGATCAACGTCGCGCCAAACACGCTCGCACCAATCACCGCCGCCCGCTCACCGCGGTTCATCGCCGCGAGCACAAGAATCGGCATTCCGATCAGGCTCGCGACAAACCCAACGCCATGAGTCACTGCGTTGGCTAACTCCTCGCGGACACTGACAACGCGGGTGGAAGTCATCATCGAAATCTACGCTACCGCACCGCGCCCGGCACCGCTGCCAGCAACCGCTGCACGAATCCGTCCACCGACTGGTTCGAGTCGATCCACCGGACGACGGCCACGAGGTCGTTCACCGGATCGACGTAAATGATATTGCTACCCGCGCCGACATGCACGAACGCCTGAGGCGGCGCCGACGGCACGTATTTTCGGTCGGTGTTCAAGAACCAGTTCATGTACCCGTACGTGGGCTGCGCGACAGTTGGCGTCAGCGCCTGCGTCACCCATGCATCCGATAGCAGTCGTTGCGTGCCCCACATTCCGCGACGCTGCGTGAGCAATCCGAAGCGCGCCATGTCCCACGCGTTGATGATCATGCCGCCGCCCCAATGGCCGCCGCCACTGACCGACTGGACCTGTCGCCCGTCCAGCACGATCCATGAATTCTCATAGCCGTACCAACGCCAGGTGTTGGACGCACCAATCGGATCCATGATCCGTTCGCGCAACACCTCCGGCAAAGGGCGGCGCCACACCTGCAGCGCGGCCAGCGCCAGCACGTTCACGCGCGTGTCGTTGTACTCGTATACCGTTCCGGGCTCAACGCGTGCGCGCGTCGTCCAGGTGTTCACTTGCTGCGCCGGACGGTCCGCCCACTCGGGCTTGCCCCACAGCGTGCCTTCCCAGTCGCTCACCTGCCGCAGCAGGTGATCCCAGGTGAGCCGCTTGTTGTGCGGACTGTCAAACGGACGCAGCCACTTTGCATCGCCCGGCCAATCGGCGCCAAGCCCCGTGGCATTCGGCATCGCCCGCAAAATCGGAGGCATCGCGTGCGCGACGGTGTCATGCACACTGCGAATGCGACCGTCATCGACGGCCAGACCCACGACCGTGCTCACGAAACTCTTGGTGACGCTGTTCGTGATCTCCTGCGCTGCCGGATTCCCCCATGTGGTGACCACATACCCGCGCCGCACCACGATACCCGTAGCGCCGCCGCGCGGAGCCAACGGACCAATGGCCACGCCAAAGGGCTCGCGTCCAAATGTCTGGTAGTGATTGAGTTCGAGGTCGCGTGGTGACCGACTCTCTTTCTCCATCGCGAACGCAACCGCCTCGGCAAGTTTGGCCGAGTCCATTCCCACCGCACTCGGCGCGCGACGTTCCCACGATCCTGATGGCGGCACATACAGCGCCGGAGGCGCCGTGGTTGCCCGCTTGGTTTGCGCGTGTGCGGTAAACGCCGAGCACAGACACGCGAAGCCAACGACACTCCGGAGCGGGATTTTGGACATGGGTCTCATCGTGGAGCAGAGGATAGGAGATTCGGTGTTCGAAGAAACTACCGCCCCGCCGCGACTCTGCCGATACTCCACTGGATGCCCCTGTCGACCAAGCACCAGAGTCCGCCACAACGCCGCGCCTCCGATCGTACGGGCGCCCGCTTGGGTCGTGCCCTGCTGGGGTAC
>JBEBIR010000001.1:0-27292 GCA_040080315.1 Gemmatimonas sp. | reverse complement strand
CGCCGCCGCCGTAGAAAAACCACTCCCCGCCTTGATTGATGCGGTCGCGCCCGCCGCCACCGCCACCACCGCCGCCAGCTTTGAGTTCGCCGCCGGCATTGACAGTGACGGTCAGGGGCGCTCGACAATAAAGCGCATCACCGCCGATACCGCCTGCGCCGCCATTGCCGCCGCCGCCGGGTCCGCCACCACCATAGGCCTTGCCGCTGATCTGCAGGGTCAGGCTTATGTTATAGACCCCGATTGGCCACGCGCCCGTGTCGATGCCGGCCCCGCCGTTGACGGTGCCTGCGATAGTGACGCCGCTGCCGAGTTGAAACGTCACAGTGGCGTCTTGGAGGCCTGTGTAGCCAGCCGCATTGGCAAGTGTGCGCAGATTGACTGGGCCTGTGCCGGTGATCTGGAGGGTTTGGACAAAGGGTGGAGGCGGTGGTGGCGGCGCAATGCCTCCGGCACGCACGACTTGCGAACGATTGCCGGCCGCATCGTAGCTGTAGTCAATCGTCGCGCCGTTGGAATAGACCGTGCGCGTGACGCGGCCCTGTGCATCGTAAGTGAATGTAATCGTTTCCGCCGCTGCCTGGCCCGGCGACAAGAGCGCCTGCACCAAGCCGGCCAGCGCCAATTGAGCAAACAATGTGCGGCGAGATATGGTCACGGTAGCCCCGGCTCCGCGGAAAGGATCGCCGCGTCATCTGCTCCGCTCGGCTGCAAACAGAATTGACGGCGCGCGGGCGTATTTCAATTGACAGAGAAGAAACGCGCCAACTAGCGTGCTTGTCAAGCCAAGATCGGGGAGCCAGCGAAGAATGACGCGCACCAATGGCTTTGCGACAAGAGCCGCTTCTTGGATCACCAGATCGCTTTGCGCGCTGGCGTGCGGCGCCTTCGCGATGAGCGCGAATCTTGCTTGGGCGCAATCGATCGCGCCTCCTCCCGCACGGACGGCCATTGATTCCAATGGTGTAGACCTGATGACGGGCTCCCTGCACGTCAGCATGCCGAGCATTTCCGTCGGGCAACCAGGCGCCGGCGGCTTGGCCTATGGGCCAACCTTCGATTCCAGCGTGCAGGCTTGGCGCGATGCGTTCACCGGGACCATCAATCTAGACAGCGCCACGGGTATTTACACTGTCACCCTGTTTGGGGCTTCGAAGGGGTTCACGCTTGCCGGCGGGGTCTACACCGCCGTCGAGCCGGACGGCTCGACGCTCACGCTGAGCGGAAGTCTCTACACCTACACCACCCGCAACGGTGCGGTTGCGATCTACGACAGGGGGCTCTTGGGAAGCTCGCCGACGCAGGCCAACGAAGGGCGCATCACCAGCTTCACCTTACCCTCGGGCGAGCGGCAGACGCTCACCTATTTCGTCCTCAACGCAGCCACCCAACGCCTGCAATCGGTCAACAACAATCTTGGCTACCAGATCAAGTTCGAATATCAAAACAACGATCCGGCCACGGGCGGGCTGACGCTCACCAAGGCGACGGCGATCAACAATGCGATAGATTATTGCGATCCGACCGCCAATGGCTGCACCGGCCTCACCCAGACTTGGCCGAGCCTCAGCTTCAATGCAGCCTTACCCACGACGGCGACTGATGCGCTGGGGCGGGTCACCGGCTACACCTACACCAATGGGCGCATCACCGGCATGCGTCCGCCTTCGAGCGCAACCGACATCATCACGATCACGTACGACGCTTCCAATCGCGTGGCGTCGGTTTCGAACGGAACCGGGACCTGGACCTACGGCTATGCAGACAATGGCGTCCAGCGCACCACCACCATCACCGACCCGCTTTCGCATGTGCGTACGGTGGGGTCCAACACCACATTGCGCGTTATCACCTCCGACACCAATGCGCTCGGGCGCACGACATCCTATACCTATGACAGCGCCCAGCGCTTGAAGCGAGTCACGCAGCCGGAAGGCAATTACACCGAATTTACCTATGATGGGCGTGGCAATGTTCTGACCACAACTCAGGCGCCCAAAGCCGGCTCGGGCTTGCAGAATATTGTAACGAGTGCAGTCTATCCGGCCTCGTGCCCAAGCTTGGTGACGTGCGATTCGCCGACCTCGACCACCGACGCGCGCGGCTTTCGCACCGATTACACCTACAACACCACCCATGGCGGCGCGCTGACGGTGACCGCGCCGGCGCCATCCGGGGCAGCGCCGGTTGGAACTGGCACGCGCCCGCAAACGCGTTTCACCTACACATCGCTCTACGCCTTCTACAAGACCAGCAGCGGCGGCGCCCCGGTGCAGGCGCCGACGCCGGTGTTCCAGCTTACCGAAACTTCAGCCTGCGCCACGCTTGCCTCGTGCGCCAATGGCGCCGATGAGACCCGCACCATCGTGGATTATGGCGCGAGCGGGGTCGCCAACAATCGGCTGCCGGTTTCAGTGACCGCCCGCGCCGGCAACAATGCCGTCAGCACCACCACAAGTGTGACCTACGACAATGCGAGCAATATGCTCACCGTCGATGGCCCGCTGGCCAACGATACCACGCGCAACGTCTACGACATCATGCGTCAGCAATTGGGCGCCATCGGCCCTGATCCCGATGGCGCGGGCGCGCTCAAGAACCGCGCCCAGCGCATGACCTATAATCTCGATGGCCAGCCAACTACGGTCGAAAACGGCACGGTCAATTCCCAGCTGCCCGCCGATTGGGCGGGGTTTGTCCCGCTGGAGCGGGCGAGCTTCGTTTACGACACCTTGGGCCGGCGCACGCGCGGAAACCTGATCGACGTGGCGACCGGCAATGCGATTGCCGTCAGTCAATTCTCCTACGACAACGCCAATCGGCTCGATTGCGCCGCCCAGCGCATGAACCCGGCGACCTTTGCCTCGCTGCCGGCTTCGGCTTGCACTTTGGCGGCGCAGGGATCGAACGGCCCCGATCGCATCGTGCGAAACACTTATAATAGCGCCAATCAGGTCACCCAAGTGACCAGCGGCTACGCCACCGCCGCGCCGATCAACGAGAGCACTACCACCTATACCAATAACGGCCGGGCGGCGACCATCGCCGACGGTGTGGGCAATCTCACCACCTTTACTTATGACGGCTTCGACCGGCCGGCCAGCACGCTCTATCCCAATTCCATCATCGGAACTGGAAGTTCGGCCACCGATGTCGAGAGCGTCAATTACAACGCCGCCTCCCAGGTCATTCTCGCCACTTTGCGCGATGGGCAGACGGTCGCCTTCGCTTACGACAATCTGGGCCGGCGCACGCTCACCGACGCGCCGGGAACCGCGCTCGATGTCACCCAGGCTTACGACAATTTCTCGCGTCCGCTGAGCGCGACGCAGGCCGGGGGCGCGCTTTCGTTTGCTTACGACCAGCTTTCGCGCATGGCCAGCGCCAGCGGCCCGCAGGGGACAGTCAGCTACCAGTACAATTCCGCCGGCCAGCGCACGCGCATGACTTGGCCGGACGCGTTCTACATCGCTTACGAGTACGACAATGCCGGCGCGGTGAGCGTCATTCGCGAGCAGCCGGCGGGGACGGGCTTGGCGCTGGCGAGCTTCACTTACGACAATCTCGGCCGCCGCACCCAGCTGGCGCGCGGCAATGGGGTCGCCACCGCTTACGCCTACGACCCGGTTTCGCGCTTGCAAACGCTGACGCAGAACCTTTCCGGAACTTCGCAGGACCAGACCTATTCGTTCAGCTACAATCCCGCCAGCCAGATCGCCAGCCGCGGCGGCGCCAACGCCGCCTACGACACGCCCGCTCCGGTCAACGGGACCACCACCTACATCCGCAACGGGCTCAACCAGTATTACGCGGGCGGCGCCTTCAGCTACGATGCGCGCGGCAATCTCACCGCCACTTTGAGCGCCAGCTACAGCTATGACATCGCCAATCGCCTGACCAATGCCGGAACCGCGAGCCTGGCTTACGATGCGGCCGGGCGGTTGCGCGAGACCAGTGTTGGGGGTGGTTCGGTGACGCGGTTTGCTTACGATGGTTCGGACATGATCGGCGAGTACAATGCCTCCAACGTGCTGCTGCGGCGCTATGTGTTTGGCCCGGGCAGCGATGAGCCGCTGGTGTGGTACGAGGGCGCGGGAACTTCCGACCGGCGCTGGCTGATCGCCGACGAGCGCGGCTCGATCGTGGCGGTCACCAATGCCGCGGGCGCGGCGAGCTTCATCAACACGTACGACGAATACGGCGCGCCGGGGCCGAGCAACACCGGCCGCTTCGGCTACACCGGCCAAGCCTGGCTGCCGGAAGCCCAGCTCTATCACTTCAAGGCCCGCGCCTACGCGCCGTCGCTCGGCCGCTTCCTGCAAACCGACCCGATCGGGTTCGGCGGCGGCATGAATTTGTACGCGTATGTCGGCAATGACCCGGTGAATTGGACCGATCCGAGCGGGCTGGTTGAAGAACCTCCCGAGGACACGATCGTGGTTACCGGAACTCGGCCCCGCCATCCCCCGGTTGGGCGCCCACCACCGTTTAGACCGCGCTTCTTGGACGACTGGCTAGCGAAGAACGACGGCATGAGCATGTTGATGCAATGGGAGGCCGAAGCCGCCGCCAGAATCGCGGCGATGGAAACGCGGACGCTGCGGCGGGACGCGGAAATGATCCAAGTGCAGGCGAGCGAGAGCCAGCAATGCCAGCGAGCGCGCAATGAGAGCGCGGCGCGTTTCGCGGTTCCAGGCGCTTTCATCGGCGGCGGGCTGGCAGGGGGAAGTTGCCTGGCGAGCGGCGCGGCAACGGCGGCGACGCCGTGGTGTGCGGCCGGAGGCGCCACCGCTGGCGCGGCAGGATTGGGCGCGCTTGGCTATGGGCTGGGGGGGTTCCATAGCGCGTGCAGAAATGACAACAGAGGCGGCGGCGGGCGGTCCACGCCGCAGTCCCGCGAATGGAGTGATATACCCGGTTGTAGCGCTCAGTATTCAAATGATTCTCGAATTTGTGGAAGGGTAGGTACACGGAGTTGTTGGGCAAGTGCGGCCGAGCGCCTCGCCTATTGTGAAAGCACTGGTGGCACTATCGGTTTTCCGAGACTTCGAGCGAGACGAGATGATTGATTGCCCACCCCTCATCACCTGGAACCTGAAGGTCAACCGTAGCGCCGAGAACCCCACCGAGTTGAAAGTAGAGTTCTGCAAACCGCTGCCGTTCGAGGGGCACTATGCGGCGGAGGCACGTTTGTGTTCGATCTACGGTGAGCGACGCGTGCGGGTTATGGGGATGGACGAACTACAGGCTTTCGGCTGTCTGTTCGCTCCCGTGCGTGGGATCATAAGCAACCTTCAAAGTGAAGGATTCGAGATATTTCACACAAAGCCAGGGGACCTCGGCAACCGCCAGTTCTGGGGTTTTTCACTGAATGTTCCGAAACGGCGCACTAAGAAGTCCTCGTGACGAGGCGCGATCCGGGAGCAGCCGGCGGGAACGGGTCTGGTGCTGGCGGCTTATGTTTACGACAATCTCGGCCGCCGCACCAATTTGGTGCGCGGCAACGGCACGGGGGAGATTGCGAGCTTCGACAGCGCGCAGCTTCTGGGCTCGCTCGGCCGCTTCCTGCAAACCGACCCGGTCGGCTTTGGCGGCGGCATGAATTTGTACGCGTATGTCGGGAACGACCCGGTGAACGCGACCGATCCGAGCGGGCTTGTTCCAGCTTGTGACGAGGGCGTGCCGTCGCCGTGCGAAGTCACGATCCTCGTCAGCAACAACGACGCAGCGGTGCGCCGGCTCATGGCGCAGTTCTCGCTCTTCAGCGGCTGGTCGGACGAGCAGGCGAGGCTGCTGATGAGCCTCGTGCCGCCGGCGCTCCAGACCGAAACGCACACGCCAGGGCAGCGGCCGCGCATGATCCAGGCGCAGGCGAGCGAGAGCCAGCAATGTCAAAGGGCGCGCAACGAAAGCGCGGTGCGCTGGGCGGTGCCGGGCGCGTTTATCGGGGGCGGGCTTGCGGGTGGAAGCTGCCTCGCCAGCGGCGCGGCGACAGCGGCGACGCCCTGGTGTACGGCTGGCGGCGCAACTGCGGGCGCCGCGGGATTTGGCGCACTTGGCTATGCGCTGGGCGGACTTGACAGCAGGTGCAGTTCTGGTTCGAGTTCGACGGCGGTTGGTCCGTCGCGCAATGATTGTGACGCTCAATGGGATCGTGAGCGGGGTCAGTGTTTCGCCGATTTCCCACGAGGTAGTTGGGAACTCAGAGGATGCCTTCAGCGCGCGGAAGCACGATACTTGGCGTGCCGAAGCGGTAGTCCGCTCCCCGATCCATGGGGGCCTCCCGACATGGATCCAGGTGGTTAACATGCAAACTAGTCCACAATTGGCAGTATTTCTGGGCCGGCTCGGTTCGATTGTTGGCGGCGAATTAAAGCCTGCGCAGCTATGGCGTATGCGTACTCAGTTTGCCCTGCTTCTCGCCGATCCAACCCTAGATGAGGAATTGCTGACGCACATAACCGATTCCTCGTTGCGCGGAGACGACAAGGAGACCTCAATTGCGGCGGCGAGAGAACGCGCGCGCGTCGCATCCGATGCGATTTCCCACGTGGGTCTGGCGGAAATTCTGATGTTCTACAACGAACGGAGCGAGGCACTGGAAAACCTCGAAACCGCGGTAGGATTAGCTCTGCAGCAAGGAAGATTGGTGAAATATGCGCACGTGGCGCAATTGCGCGCTTGCGGCGCGCTTGGCGAAGTCTCCGTCGCCGAGCGGGCGATGCAGGCGCTCTTGGCCTATCTCCGTGCTGGAGAGTTCGCCGCCCACGATACAAAGCTTGAGCTGGACATCGTCGAGCCGCTGCGCCGAATGGGTGTGCGCGAGGAGCTGCTGCAATCGTATTTGAGTTTCGCGGCAGCGCTTTGAGCTTCGCCAGGAACCTATGCCGACAACGGCTTGAACCAGTACACGTCCGTCGCCGGCGCCGCGCAGAGTCACGATTCGCGCGGCAATGCGACCATTGGGTCGCGCGGGTTCGATATTGGCGGTAATCTCGTCACCGGTCCGTCGTCCGCGAGCCTGGCTTACGATCCGGCGGGGCGGTTGGTTAGGTGTTTCCGTCGAAGGCAACCTGTCCCTGGGACCGCTCGATCTGCCGGCGGGGGGCACATATGGTGCAGAATGGATTCAGTCGCGGAACGGGGGGCCAGGACCATCGGGCCAACCGCAGCAATTCGCCTTCAGGGCCAATCGATTTGTCGGCACGCGATTAGGCGTTTCAGTCCTGGCGGGTGCAGAGACGCGAGCGGGTCACGAATTGGTGAGCGCCGATGAAGGTTGCTGATGCAGTCGCGCGTAAAATTATTCGAATCCCGCCGCTGGTTGTTTGCGCTGTCTATCTGGGAGCGTCCGTGCTTGGCGACTGGGACCTGAACGGCGCAGCCATGCCCCTCGAAGGCGGACTCGCAGTGCTATTCGAGGCTTGTGTCATTGCTTGGATGTATAGCCTCTATCGGCTGGCGGTCGCGGAACAGCCAAGCGAAATTGCGCGCCGTTCTGGTGGTTACGATTGGATGTTCATGATCGCTGTGTTCGGGCTGCCCTTCGTGGGGCTGTCAGCGGCCGGCCCTAACGAACAGGTCAGCGCGATTTTGCTGGGATGGTTGCTCCTTTTCCTTGCAGTTTGGCTGGGTTGTTATTGGTTGACCGCAAGAGCCTTGCTGGACTTGGAGCAACGCGCATCCCGCACGCCCTATTTTTGGCGGGCCTTGGGCATGATGCTTAAGCTCTTTGTTGGCTTCATAGGCGTCTGGCTGCTCCGCGACCAGATTGCACGGCTCTCGAAGGATGCGCTAAGCAGCGCGGCCGATGGCGGCGCCTGAGCCAAAGATTCAGTGAGGCGCGCGGCAATCTCACCGCCACTTTGAGCACCAGCTACAGCTACGACATCGCCAATCGCCTCACCGCTGCTGGAACCGCGGTCCTGGCTTACGATGCGGCCGGGCGGTTGCGCGAGACCAGTGTCGGGGGTGGTTCGGTGACGCGGTTTGCCTATGATGGCGGCGAGATGATCGCGGAATACAATGCGTCGAACGCGCTGCTGCGGCGCTATGTGCACGGGCCCGCCAGCGACGAGCCGCTGGTCTGGTACGAGGGCGCGGGAACTTCCGACCGCCGCTGGCTGATCGCCGACGAGCGCGGGAGCATCGTGGCGGTGACCAATGGCGCGGGCGCGGCGAGCTTCATCAACGCTTACGACGAATACGGCCAGCCTGGCGCGTCCAACACCGGCCGCTTCCAATACACCGGCCAAGCTTGGCTGCCCGAAGCCCAGCTCTACCACTACAAAGCCCGCGCCTACGCCCCAAGCCTCGGCCGCTTCCTGCAAACCGATCCGATCGGGTTTGAAGGCGGTATGAATCTGTACGCTTATGTCGGGAACGACCCGGTGAACGCGACCGATCCGAGCGGGCTTGTTCCAGCTTGTGACGAGGGCGTGCCGTCGCCGTGCGAAGTCACGATCCTCGTCAGCAACAACGACGCAGCGGTGCGCCGGCTCATGGCGCAGTTCTCGCTCTTCAGCGGCTGGTCGGACGAGCAGGCGAGGCTGCTGATGAGCCTCGTGCCGCCGGCGCTCCAGACCGAAACGCACACGCCAGGGCAGCGGCCGCGCATGATCCAGGTGCAGGCGAGCGAGAGCCAGCAATGTCAGCAAGCGCGAATCGATAGCGCCGCGCGCTGGGCGGTTCCAGGCGCGTTCATCGGCGGCGTCGTCGGCGGGGGAAGCTGTTTGGCGAGCGGCGCGGCGACCGTAGCGACGCCGTGGTGCATGGCCGGAGGGGCCACCGCTGGCGCTGCCGGATTGGGCGCGTTTGGCTATGGGCTTGGCGGATTTGACAGTTCATGTCGCAGCAGCGGCAGCGGTGGCGGTGGCGGCGGGCGATCCACGCCGCGATCCCGTGAATGGAGCAGCAACCCAGCATGCAGCGTCCAATTCCAGAATGACACCAGAACTTGCGGCCGCATTAGAGACGCCCCACGAAGAGGCATCTGTCGGGGCCAAGCGATGCAACGCCTTGCACACTGTGACCGTACCGGCGAGATTGGATACCCAAGACTAATTCCTGACTGAGCGGTCGTCTGGCATGCAAAAAAGACCCATTATGGCGAGAACTTGCTCAATATGCGTGGACGGGCAGACCAGCACGCTTGAAATCCGCGTGTTTCGTCCGCGGCGCGTAGCGGGCGCATTCCGTGCAACGGCACAGCTGCTGTCTCAGCACTTTGATGTCCGCCTTGAATCCGTCGGAGAAGATGAAATCCAAGCGGTAGTTGGTCTTCTGGATCCGGTTCTTGCCAGGTTGCAGAGTATGTCAAGCCAACCCGATGTAAGCATCTACTGGCTTGCTCCCGGCGATCTGTTGTTCGGCGATTTCTGGCGCTACCTGCCAGCACGCTCGACGTAAAATCTGAGCGACTCCCGTGCACTTGAAAATGCCCATCCCTTCGCGTTCGATGGAGCACCGTTCTCTGGGCCCGGTTGGGATCTGCTGCGCCGCGAGTGCGGGGCCGCCGAGATCGTTCTCTTTGGCGAGGCCGCAATGCTCACTGCCCAAGTTAGCAACGGCGAGCCCTTTGGAATGAACCTGCCTGACAACGACAATGAGCGGTTTGCCCTAAACGTCCTACACTGGCTCAGCCGCGCGGACTGACCTGGATTACGAATGTCGTTCTGCGGCGATAAATACCGGTTCGTATGGTGCAATTCATCGGGCGGAATTGGACCCCATTCCGGCCATGACGCGAATCCCGCAAACATTCGGTTCGCATTTCTCGGTTCACCTCATGAGAGCGTGGCTTTCCCACTGCCCTTAATTCCTGTGTCTTTTCAATGGGCGAGGCCCAAGCCTTATCCCGAGAACCCCCAAACCTTGGGTGAGCATCTCCAAAGACGCCGAGCCCAAAGGAACCTCCTTCAGAAAGAGGCTGCTGCTGAGATTGGGGTCATCGAAGCGACCTACTACCTCTGGGAAAAGGACCGCGCATTCCCCAATGCCCGCCTCTACGCGACAGTCGTGAAGTTCCTGGGGTACGACCCCCTCCCCGTCGGGGAGGGCTTCCCTGAGCGGCTAAAGCGCGAGAGATGGCTTCGGGGACTCACGATCCGGGAAGCCGCAAAGCTTCTCGGGGTGAACGAGTCCACTTTCGGGGATTGGGAGCTGGGACGGGGGGAACCGCTGAAACACCAGCAAGCAGTCGGGGACTTTCTCGAATTCAAAGAGCCATGATGCGAAAGGTACGCGCATTTCTCGAAGGTACGGATTGCAAATCCGGCCCGGTTGATTCGCTTTTCGGTGGATTTTCTGTTAACCATATCGCCCCATGGCAGGAGCCGTTCCATGCACAAGGTGTTTTTCGCGTTCGCCTACGAGTACGACAAATCAAATCCTTGGTATCGACTCTGCCTCAAGAACACCGTCAAAGATGCTGGTTGTCAGGCCGTGTTCGCCGATGAAGTTGCCAACGCCGGACATATCTTGGATCATATTGAACATTGCATCGATGAAGCGGCCATCGGCTTCTATGATGTCACCGGCCTGAATCCAAACGTGTTGATCGAATACGGAATTGGACACGCATCCGACAAGCCGTCGTTCTTGCTCATCAACCACGAGGCCCATCTGGAAGAAATCAAGACATTCTGGGGCAAGAAAGCCACCCCCCTTCCGATCCCAGCCGACCTGAACGGAATTCTCCAACACCAGTACAATTCTTCTCAGACGTTGGCGGTTGCGGTTCGGCGGGTGATCACACAAACCCTAATCGAACCCAAGCAAGGCATGGCATTGGCCAACCAGGTCATCGAGCGGCTGAAACGCCGAGGCCCCGGCAACATGTCCGGCATCGCCAAGGATATGAACAAGCCAATCGATGAAGTTAGGCCAATACTCAAATCTCTGGTGGCAACCGATCAAGTGATCAAAGAGGGGCATTCCAGAGGGACTACGTACCGGCTCCCTCAATAGTCCATGATTGCGTGGGAGCTTGGGCGGCCAATACCGCGAGCAAAGGAGAAGGGGACTCGTGGCTCGGCATGGACGAGCAAGGCAAAAAGTACAAAATCAGACCTGCTCCTTGTTGCGGGCTATCTCTTCCCGAGCCAGTCTATGAAATTCCTCAACAGAAATTTGTTTAACGTCTTTGTCTGGCTTGGACAACGATCCTGTCCACCAAGAAAGAACAAGGTCTAGGATGGTTTGTCCCGACTCAGAGCTGACGTGGATCGAGGTTTTGAGCTTTTCTTTTTCTCCCATACCGAAAATTGTTACATGGTAACCTTACGGACATCATAACACAGCATTTACCTTTTATTAAAAGGTCCCTTTCCTCCGCACCGGATTACACCCCGATGGCCCGTGCCGATTTCAACCACCCGGGTGGACGTGACCTGAGTGCAACACGCCCCTTATCGACAAATTGGCTGGTTGGGGTGAGAGTCCCTGAATTTTTTCAGGGGGCAAGAGTCAGTTTATGCGAGTAGCGTTAGCGTGCCTAATCCTCGCCTTTGCTTTCGCGTGGCCAATTTTTGACTCTTCGAATGGCCATGATCTGCTCAAGATCACCTTGGATGCCCTAGCAAGAACGTTCGCGCCGATGGGTGTGGAAGCTGCCTCTTACGAAACAATAGTGGCGTATGCAGGCTTGGGCCAAGCTCTAGGAACGTTAGTCACTGCGGTTGTTGCCATCAGTGGCTTTTGGATTTGGCGTAGACAGTTTGCTCACATGGAGAACGCAAAAATTGCTTCTGAGGCATTGAGGCAAATTAGCTACTGCGTATCGTGGCTCCACCAAGTCAGATCACCCGGCTATCAATTGACACTGACCGAATCGGGCTCCCCTACGAATGACTGCGGCAAGGCAGTTGAGCAACTCGAGAGTCGACGGAAAAAATACGAAGGTTTGGACGACGTTGCCGCTGAGGTTCATGCTGAGCTAGGCGTCGCAATTTTTAAAGAAGTGACTTCAATACAAAATCACTACGAGGCGATCCTCAATGCTCTAAAATTGCTTTCTCGGGTCCAGAAGGGGGAAATTCTCACCAATCTACCGCAGGCACACGAATTGGCGGTAAGATCTAATCATGACCAGATATCAACTGACCTTGATGCATGTCTGCTTTGCGTGAGAAGAAACCTTCGGAAGTTCAGGGTCTAGTTCTCAAGTTCCGCGATACCAAGCCGGAGACATCATGGCGGTCACCGCCCACTCAGGAATTTCGATCCACGGAGTAAAGAATCCCTCGGAAATGTCTCTTCTCAGGAATGCTTCAAAGTATATCTGCCTTTCAACATAAGGGAAGAGGATTTCAAACGCAGCGAGCGTCGCGTAACGCTCTGCCCAAAGCGCCGTGTTACCAGAAGGAACGAGCAAGTGCCTTTCACCATCACCAAAAAAATGCACCCACGAGTCCAACAAGTTCTTCAGGTCGGCTGCTCCAGCTGTAACCGTCCACGATTTTTGAGGGGCGCGAGTTTCGCCTAGTCGAGAGAAATAGGTCTGACATATTTCCTTACAGACCGCGACTCGCCTTTCAAGGGCTGGCATATGCTTGTCGTGCAAGATTAGAACTGCCTGCCGTTGCTGCCCCAGGGCACGCAAAACCACAGGCTGCTTCCTGTCGATACTTCTAAGGAAAAGGGCAGCGGCACCTAGTAGCGGCGCATCGACCTCGACAGGCTTCACCGAGATTGAGTGTACATTTGACAGCGCCGCAACTTGCTTAGCGATATCTTTGAGCCGGAGGGGAAGCTCATATTCCCCTCTGCGCAACAATCTGCGGTGTATCTCTGCGGCTAGCCACAGCGGAGGAAAAGGACTCATCGCGGCTCCACAACTTCGACTGCGGAAGCACGCGCTCCCCCCAACAGAGGATTAACGATAAGAAATTCGCGCGCAAGATTATTTGCGCACCTTAGGGTCGAATCGGTTTGGAGTTCCTGGCAATCTCCTCGCGAGCCAATCTGTGAAACTCTTCGATCGAAATTGGTTTGATGGACTCTCCAAAATCGTCACCAGACTCGTAATCTAGCGTCTTACCGTCGAGAAGCTTGTTGAGATCGGCAGCCAAGTTTTCGGACGATGAAGCCTTTCGAATGTAGGGCTTGACATCAAGCAGCCCGTCCTTCTGAAGAATCGTTACTCGCGCCAGCAACTTTTCAAGCTCGGTCATTGGAGATATCTTCGCCTCCCATCATAATGAGCTGCCTCTCTAGCTGGCCGCTTGAGGTGGCTCAAACCCGACAGCCCCCGTAGTGTTCGGGAAAGTCTTCGGACCGGGCCTCCGATTTCCCGAGCCCGACCGCTACTTAGTTGACCAAGGTACCACTCCTTATAAATTTTCGCGCTGCGTCAACCAAAATGAGGTCAAGTTAATTATCCGTAACGTTTTGTGGCGACTTAGTGTCAACTTAATTATCGGTAATATCTCCCTCCGCGTCATAACCGCCCGCCTCACATCCTCCCCGCAAGCGCCCCCGCAATAATCCGCGCCACCGCCTCATGTCGAGTCCGGGCATCCTCCGGTGATGTGGAGGTGACCCCGCCCTTTACCTTGTAGCCTTTGACCATCCGCACCTCGGGGTCTGGTGGCGAGGCGAGGCCAACCAGGAAGTCCGGTATCTCTTCTGGCACCAAGATGAAGACGCGCTCGCGATCTGCTTCAGGGACGTTTCCCATGATGGCCTCGCGGAAGGCGGCCTGCTCCCGCTTTGGTCGCGCGAGCACAAGAACGACCTTCTCAATTCCTGCGCTCAGACACTTCGCGACGTTCTGTACTTCATGCGCAACCGGCGTTGTAACTGATACTTCAAACGCAATTCGCGTTGCGCCTTGTTCAACCAAAACATCAACCTGCCCTCCTCCTGGGAGCATGGCTTCCACACTGGCGCGGAGGCCTGCTTCTTCAGCGAGCCCTTTGATTAGGGATTGCAGATAGGTGTGCCGTGGACCGCCTTTTCCTGCATCACGGGCTTCAGTCTCAAGCGGCGGTCGCGAACTTGGCGCCACTGGCCGCGTATAGGGTGCTGGTGGTCCAGGAACTTCATCAATGTCAGGCGTGGGCAGCTCAGTGATTTCTGCGTCACCGCAATACTTCGCGCGGTTCTCCTCAAGGAGAAGCTCGTAGTCTTCTTCATCAAGCGTGTGTTGGCGCTCTAGGAATCCAAGGGGCACTGTGAGGCGTATCGCCCTCGGCGTGACGTGCTTCACCCACAGGGCAAACTCACTCGTTTTGCCACTCCTCTTCATGCCGCCAATAAATTCAGGAGTGGTGTGGAGTTCTTCTGCGAGTGCGCGTGCATCCTTCGCCGAGACACCACCCACGCACTTCACACTAGTGTTTGACAGAAGCGTTGAGCGCAGTCTTGTTGAGAGCTGATCCAAGTGCTGGTGCGCAAGCGTCAATCCCACCTTGTACTTGCGAGCTTGGTTCAGGATCGTCTCAACACGATCATCAACGTACTCGTGGGCTTCATCGACATAGACGAAGGTGGGTGTGCGCTTGTGCTCCGGTATCGTCGATCGTTCTAACGCAGCCTGCGCAAGCATCGCAGTGAAGAAGCGGCCAAAGATTCTGCTGCCCTCCTCCTTCAACAAGTCCTTCGCGGTATTCACCAGAATGATCTTGCCCTCATTCATCGCAGAGAAGAGGTCGAGCTTGTTGTCCTTCTGCGAGAACATCCGTTCAAAGGCAGGAGTTGAAAGCACTCCCCACAGACGCTTCTGTATCTGACTCTTGGTTGCGGTGAATGAGGGAGAGAAGAACTCTGTTTCAAAGAATCGTCGTCCTGACCCTTCAAGCTTCTCCATGTACGGCTTGTACTTCTTGCCGTTGTCCATGAGGTCCATGAGCGTGTGGATCGTGGCCCCAGGTATGGTGAGCATGAGGCGTGCGATGTATCGAAACACCACGTCTTGGCGTTGGGTGAGTTCAGCACCCAGGAGCGCATCAAAGAATGTCTCATAGAGTTCAACGACGCCGTTTAGGACCCGTTCACGATCAGCCGGATCGTACTCTCGCAGACGATCAAGGTGGGCATCAAAAAGGTTGAGTGCCGCAGGGTGTTCAACATCGGCGGGGTCAATGAGAATCAGTTTCTCACCAAGCCCTCCCGATACATGCGGAGAGAAAAGTTCCAGGCGAGAGAGCTTCTGTATGAGGTCGCCCTGGCTATCAATGACGACCACTGAACGCCGTTGATGCTGTGCGGCAACCAGATCGGCATGAATCAACTTCTGCAAAAGTTGGGTCTTGCCATGCCCAGTACCACCGACGATGTGGCAATGCTCAAAGCGCGCTTCAGCGGGAATGGCGAAGGGAACCGACAGCTCCAAGAGCTTTGCAAACGGTGTCCCGCCGAGATAGAGGTCTGCCACTTCACGCGCGCTTAATCCTTCCTGTTCTTCGGGAGGGACTATCTCAAACGCACCTTTCGCTTCCTTCTCTGGCGACACGCCGGACGCATTCAATATCTTCCTGCGCAGATACGCACGAAGCTCGTTGAAGAGCTTCAAGCGCGAGGGATTATCTTCAAACGCAAAAGCGATGAATCCATGGACCACCTTCGCGGGATGATCGATGAGGTCAATGAGCGGGACGCCGAATGATTCACCGCCCTCCTCCCAATTCTCGAAGCAGACAGACGGGAGCGCGGCGACAAAGGTATGTATGGAAGGAGTGAGCGCGGCACCCCACGCCTTTTTCAGGTGCGCATAGTTTGCGGCCCAGAGCGCGCGCCGTTCAATGACTTCGCGAAACTCAACGGCTGTTTCAAGGTTGCTCTCGATGATAGGCCAGAGTGGTTCTATCTCGGCAATGGCTTCAGCGCGGATGAGTGTTTCGACTGCGTCACACAGCGCAGAAACAATTGGGGACGCGGGCATCCGCTCGCACTCATTGAGTGCATCGCGAACCACATCTTCGGCAAAGTCTTCGACCTCAAGGGAGGCAAGCGGAGATGTTCGCCACGTTGCTTCGGCGCGCTCCCATGCGGCGCGCGTTTCTTTGAGTTCGCGATTCTTGGTGCCGCCTTCGAAGAGGCTGAGGAAGTTGTTGGTCGCCATAGGTTAGATGTCGATGACTTCCTCACCGCCAAACTGTGAAGCTGCACGGAGAACCGCTGCAAAGTTCCGTGCCGCTTCCTTGATCTGCTCTTCTGCCGCAAGCATCTCCATGATGTCCTTGCACTCAATCTTTTTGCCGTTCTTGAGGTCGTTCACGGACACGGTGATGTTCAGTGCGTGGTGAAGGAGCATCATGCCGACGCCGCCCCACGATGTGGGGTTTGCATCATCGGGCATGGGCTTCTTGACATAGAGGTGCTGGTTGCCGAACCGATATTTTTCAATCCAGCCGCCCTCCTCGGCAGAGAGTTCAGTGCGTACCTCAAGCATGTATATGGGTTTTCCCGTTATGCTTGATCGTTCTGAGCGGCGGAGCAAGAGTTTCATGGTGATGACCCCCGAAACGTGATTCGCGCGAGACACCGTATGCGCGGCATGTCGCGGCGGCAATTTTTGGGGTAGCCCTTGAGGGTATCGCCTTGTTGCGATGGAAGAACGACTGCGCTTGTGGACGGAGTGGCGAAGTCGGTTGGGCGCGCGCGGTTGGCGCACATCGCCGGCGTTCCCATTTTCAGGTATTATTCGAGCGCGAGTCTTAGTGAAGAATATCCATGTCACGAACAATAGATGAGGGATTCCGGCAGCTTAGCCGCAACCTCGAAATCACTGACCTCCAAGGGCAAGCCGTCTCGACACGGCAGACGAATATGCGCGCCGCGCTCGAAAACGACTTCACGATCCTCGATTCTTTTCTCACCGGCTCGTATCAGCGCAGCACAATGATCGCGCCGCTGAAGGAGGCGGACGTCGATATCGTCGTTGTTCTGGACCCGAAATACTATCGCCAAAGTGGTCAGGCAGACCTCCTTGCAGCGGTGAAGAAGGCGCTCCGCAAGACGTACACCACAACGCCCGATATCAGCCCCAACGGCCAAGCGGTGACAACAACCTTCACAGACTTCAAGGTAGATGTCGTCCCGGCATTCAACCGCCCAGGCGGCGGATACTTGATTCCTGACGCCCAGTTGCAGCGTTGGATATCGACCGATCCCAAGAAGCATGTCGAGTTGTGGTCTGCGGCAAACAAAACGCACAATGGCGATCTCATTCCGCTGATCAAGATGTTGAAGGGATGGAACAAGAGCCGCAAACTGCTTCGCTCGTTCCATCTCGAAGTCCTCGCGCTCTCCGTCTTCACCGGGATCACCATCAGCAACTACGCAAGCGGCGTGAGGTACTTTTTTGACCATGCGCGCGCCAAGATACCCGCGAAACTCGCGGACCCCGCTGGCTACAGCGACGACGTCGCAGCACACCTCACCTCCAGAGACGAAATGGACAAAATTGTGGAGCGAATGAACTGGGCGTTCCTGCGCGCTCAGGAAGCCGAGAGGCTTGCCGCAGGAGGCAACATACAAGCCGCGTTCGAGAAGTGGGCAGACATCTTCAAGGACTACTTCCCCGCATACCGATGATGACAACACCAGCAAACAACATTACCGGCACTCAAAACGAAGAACAGCAGCTCCGCCTGTTGCGCGCACGTCGGGAGATGTACGCACGTGCGAAAACATTTCTCGTCGCGCAACTCATTTTGACACTCGCAGTCCCGGTCGCGGGTGCGATATTCGCCCTCTTTGTTCCCACCCTCCGCCCCTACGTCGCGCTGGCCGCAATTTTAATCACTGTATTCGATGTGACGTACCTGGATCGCACCCAGAGGCGCATTCTGAAATCATCTGCACGGATACAAGAGGAGTTTGATTGCAATACGCTGGAGCTTCCGTGGGATCAATTCACCGTCGGGCGGAGACTTGAGCCTGAAACCATTCACGAAGCAGCATCAAAGTTCGCACGCAAGAAAGACGACTCTTCGATTCGGGATTGGTACCCGACCGCCGTTGCCGAGGTTCCGTTAGAATTGGCGCGCATTATCTGTCAGCGCACGAACCTTTGGTACGACAGCAAGCTTCGGAGGCACTACGGGGCAATCGTGCTCTCGGTTGGTGTCGCCCTAGTGGTAGTGCTCGCGTTCTCCGGGCTGTTCGCGGGCATTACCGTCGCTGAGTTTGTTGTGAACCTGGGTGCGCCAGCCGCGCCGGTCTTGATCTGGACCCTGCGCGAGTTCTTGAGGCAAAGAGACACTGCCGACCAGCTCGACTACCTACGGGGCGAGGCCGAGTCACTTTGGGACAAGGCAATCGCTGGCACGTGTTCACCGGACGTTTGTTCTGCACAATCACGGAAGTTCCAAAACGCGATATTCACCCGCCGCGCCACGAGCCCTTTGATTTTCGACGCCGTTTATTGGATGCAGCGGCCAGACCTTGAAGGTCAAATGAACGAAGGCGCTGCACACATGGTGGCGAAAGCGAGGTCGGCCATTGCGCCCATTAAGCCCCCAGTTGATTCGAAATTCGGAGATGCACGCCTAGGCGGTCCGGGGAAGACAAAGTGATGCGTGGACAATTAGAACAATAGATTGCCGCTAAGATTGCTTTGGCCGCTCTGTCCAAGAACACCGCCTGTACCCCCTGCGTTTGAAAGTGCTTCAATCACTGCATGCACCAATTTCTCTGCCCGAGTTCGAACTGTGACACGATGCGGTCCACCACCACTCGATTTCCGCACTTCCGCGATCTCCCGAAACGGAGAGCGCAGCTCAACGTAAGGGTTTTTTTCTTGAACCACGAAGTTCGAGGTCACCGCTTTCACAATGTCGCGTCTTTCGCTCGGAATCCCCAATCGGTAGCCAGATTGCGCGGTATTTCCGAGTTCGAGGTCCGCAAGCGCTCGTGCGGAAAGCGGCGCGCTCTTTGCAGCATGACTGAGCTGTTCCTGAAGGGTGCGCTTTCGCTCAAGGACCACGCGCTTTCGTGACTCAAAGAGTTCCTTCTCAAGAACGCCATCGACCAAGGCGTCCGTGAGCCTTCCTAGACGCTCGTCGCACTGCGCAATCTGCATATGCAGCGAGGCCTGCATTTCTTTCGCTCCCCTGGCACCGGTCTGCGCTAGGGACCGCACAATTTCGTCGACGGCAATTCGTTCGTCATCGCTTTCCCATGAGAGGTATTGGAGCGCAGAGAGCACAGCAGCATCTAACACCTCTTCTCGCACAATGACACCGGCGCAGTTGTGGCACCGATAGTACGTGTACTTCTTTTTTTGGGTTTCCCCAATCAGCGACTTTCCGCACGACGCGCATCGTATGAGACGCCGAAACTGGTGCCCGTGCTTGAAGACGCGGGCGACGGTTTTTCCTCGAAGTACTGCCTGCACGTGATTGAACAAACTCTGCGAAACGAGTGGCGTATGGCTGCCTTCGAACGTTTCGTTTGTTCGCCTGATACGGATGAGGCCCGTGTAGAAAGGGTTGTTGAGCATCGTCGAAATGCCGGTCAATGAGAGAGGATTCCCTGAGAGGGGTGCCGTCAAACCGCGCTTGGCCATTTCGACACGAAGCGGCTTCAAACCAATCGAGCCTGTGCCGTACAGCTCGAATGCCTGCCGCACCAAGGGTCCACGCATCGGATCAATGTCCTTTGCTTTCGCGGGACCGCGATCCAGGTATCCAACGGGTGCAGGCAGTGGATAGAAGCCTTGCTTCAAGCGACCATAGAAGCCCTTCTTCACTTCATCGCGCAAGTTGCGGATGAAATCGGCGGCAACGACGGCTTGGATGTCGGCGGACAATCTGCCGCCGCGTGATTTCAGGTCAACACTGTCATGCGCGAACTGCACATCAACGCCACGATCAATGAGTTCGCCAAGCCGTGCCCAGTCTCTCAGGTTTCGGGCGCTCCGATCAATCTTGTGAATGATGACACCGTGCGCGCGATTGCGCTCAAGCTCCTGCATCAACTTGGTGAAGACCGCACGGCCACCCTTCGCTGCTGTTTCGCGTTCTTCAAACCACGAGATGATTGCGAGGTCTTGGCGTTTGGCAAATGCCTCAATGGCGCTCTTCTGCTCAGTGAGTGATGAACCGTGCTCTCCTTGCTTTGCAGTCGAGACACGTATGTACGCGAAGTATTTTCTCATACGCCTTGGCTGTCGCTGATTCTGAGGCGCCCGGCGGCATTTGTCGAATCTGCCTCCCTCCTCTCTATGGTGAGGCGTCCATTGATGCGTGCAAGAATCGCCATGAGTTCGCGAAGCGTTGCGTAGGCTTCCTCACGCGCTTCTTCGCTCGCATTCGGCATGTACCGCTCAACGATCAAGAATCCTGGCCGTGAATCTCGCGTGTCATCCATCTCGCTAGTGTGCGTGGGACGTGAGAGAGCGGGTAGAGGGAGAGAGTGGCTCCCATGTCCAAGAACCTAAAGGACATCGTTTGGCGGCTTGCCCACGGGGCACATTCCTCCGCCTGTCGCCGACGTGCGTTAGCTGAAAAACTGACCACACGGTTGCCATGAGGCCCCGTGATTGAAAGCGCCCCCAAGATTTAGCCGTCTAATGATTGCGGGGCCTCATGGCGACCGCACCTTGATATGGTCCACTTCCCCTATGCATCGTACCTGCGCACACAGCGTGACCGCTGGCTTCTCACACAGTCTGAACTTGGGCTTCTGCTTGGTGTTTCAGGCAGTGTCATTTCCAAATACGAACGTCTCACACGCACACCGCCTATTTCCGTATTGATCGGTGCGGAGTTCGTCTTTGGTGAAAAATCAAAACGCATCTTTCCTGGATTGTATGAAGACGTTGAACTCGCGGTCACAAAGCGTGCCGCCACCCTTGCCGAGATGCTCCAGGGCAAGGGAGACCAGGCGTCGCTTTCAAAGCGGGCTCTTCTTGAAGCGATGGCCCGACGCATCGCAACCGAACCCATATGAGTTTCCTTCATCCAAAGTCAGCGCTCGCTATCCACCCCTCTGTTGAAGGATTTGGCTGGATCATCTTTGATGGACCGCTGTCACCGTATCGCTGGGGCGTGTCGTGGAGTGCGCGCGGTGTGTCGGGAGACGCCAGGAAGAATGACATTTGCGTACAACGCGCAGAAAAACTCTTCACTGAACATCGCCCCGCTGTGCTTGTGCTTGAGGCGATGGGCGGCCACAGACACCCCCGCATGCGCCAGCTGCATCGCGCACTGATTGCGCTTGCGGCGGTACACGGAACACCGGTCAAGATTTTCACCCGCAAGGATGTGCAGGCTTCGTTCACCGACCAAAAAGCGAAGACCCGCTATGAAGTAGCGTCGGTCGTGGCGCAGTTTCTGCCGGACTTGAGAAACCGGCTTCCGAAGAAGCGAAGAGCGTGGGACACCGAAGACAGCGACATGGCGCTTTTCGCGGCTGCGGCGCTCCTGATTGTCCATTCGTACGAACGACCGGTGGACGCATGAGCCGGTTCGTTCTAATGTCGTTCCCCGCGAGACGCTCAGTGGGAGCCGTGCATGTCAGGCTGGGACAAACACCCCGAATACGGTGGTCGGCCCATGCGGTGGTGGGACTACATCGTCTGGCCGCTTGTCGTCCTTCTGTTGGCGTTCGGCATCTTTCAATGCTCAACACAAAGCCACGCGCAAGAAACCGCGATTGTCGGCGTTGCGTCGGTCATCGATGGCGACACGATTGAAATACACGGCACGCACATTCGGCTCTGGGGCTTTGATGCTCCAGAGCGGGGCCGCCGATGCGCGGGGAATGTGAGTGCAAAGCAGGTTACCTCAAACGCGCTCCATGATCTGATTGCCGGGCGCACCACGCATTGCACAGTTCGGGGCATGGACCGGTATGATCGCCCGGTTGCCATGTGCAGCGTCGGTGACACCGAGCTTGGGGCATGGATGGTTGAAAGTGGCTGGGGTCGTGACTGGCCCCAATACAGCAATCAATTCTATGCGCCTCATGAAGCCCGCGCTCGCGAAGCCCATCGCGGATTGTGGGGAATGGAGTGCCCGAACCTCTGGGGCAATCGCAACTACGATGCCCACCGCTGACCTATAAACCTTCGAGCGGCATTGTCTTCCTGACAACAGCTCGCGCAAGTCGTTTCTTGGCGGCGGCAAACCAGCGCCGCTCAATTTCAATGCCGATAAACTTTCTGCCCGACTGGAGCGCCGCTATCCCGGTGGTGCCTGAGCCCATGTACGGATCAAGGATCACATCACCCGGTTTCGTCACCGCCTCAATGATGTGTCGCATGACCGCAATCGGTTTCTGCGTCGGATGCCAGTGCTCGCCGCGCTCATCTTGGCGATGTGCGCCACTCCAAGCGTATCGGATCATGCGTGCCGGACCCGAAACCGAACACCACGCCAACTCGCAATCTGCAAACGACATGCTCTTCATGCCGGGACGCTTGTCCCACACAAACCAGCGCCGTGAGTCAGGAAGGCGACTGGCGAAGTGATTTGCGCCAAACAAGACAAGCGTGTTCGAGAGTCCGACGAGATGCGTTGGGTCAAATGGTTCCGCATCACCCGCGATGCCCTTCACATCCCACCACCTGGTTCCTGATTGCGTTCGCGGATCGTACCTTATGCCATAGGGCGGATCAGCGATGATCGCATCATAGGTGCCAAGAAGTTCGGGCATGATTTCATGGCAATCGCCACGAATGAGAACCGCATCGTGAATCCGGACAATCTCTTTAGCGTGCGTGATGTTTTGAGGAAGGCGCTTCATCGTGTGGGCACGCGCGCATGCGGCGTGACCACCTCATGATTTCAGGGGAGCGGATGGGAGGAAAGCCAACCAAAGAGGACAGAAGGCCCCCAAATGTCGGGCTTCCAACCGCTCTTTGGAGTTGAGACCCTGGGCGAAAGGACGCTAGATTCCCTGCGTTCCAACGAGAAATCCTATGAACACCAAGGCACCACCACCCGAACCCCCAAAGCCCGTCGGCATTTGGATACGTGTCTCCACTGAAGATCAGGTACGCGGCGAGAGTCCTCAAGTGCATGAACAACGTGCGCGCATGTATGCAGAAGCGCGCGGCTGGAAGGTGCGCGAGGTGTATCGCCTGGAAGCAGTTTCCGGGAAAGCAGTGAAGGAGCATCCGGAAGCGAAGCGCATGCTTGCGGATATCAAGTCCCGCCACATCACCAGCCTCGTATTCTCAAAGCTCGCGCGCCTCGCGAGAAACACCAAAGAGCTTCTTGAGTTTGCCGACGACTTCCGCGCGGTCAATGCGGACATGGTGTCGTTGCACGAAGCTATCGACACGGGCTCTCCCGCAGGCAGGCTCTTCTTCACCATCGTCGCGGCTATGGCGCAGTGGGAGCGTGAAGAAATTGCCGAGCGTGTTGCGGCATCGGTTCCGATCAGAGCCAAGATGGGCCGCCCGATTGGAGGCGCTGCTCCCTTTGGGTACCGGTGGGTCAATAAGAAGCTTGAGGTTGATCCCAAGGAAACGCCGGTGCGCGCTCTTATATATGAGCTGTTTGCCAAGCATCGCCGCAAGAAAGGTGTTGCCCGGCTTTTGAATGAGCGCGGCTATCGCACCAGAAACGGCTCCGAGTGGAGCGACACCACAGTGGACCGCCTCCTTCGGGACCCCACCGCCAAAGGCATCTACCGCCAAAACTACACCCGCACCTCAGACTCCTCAAAAGCATGGGAGCTGAAGCCCGAGAGTGAGTGGGTGATGACGCCGGTTCAGGCGATCATCAGCGAAGAACTTTGGAACACCTGCAATCACATCCTGGATGAGCAGCGCACTGGACGCAGGCGGCTCTCACGCGAGAACGTGCACCTGTTCTCTGGCTTCGCCCACTGCGAGTGCGGGGCAAAGATGTACGTCTGGCGGGAGTCGCCGAAGTACATCTGCCCGAAGTGCCGAAACAAGATACCGATGGCTGCCCTTGAGGCGGTCTATCGGGACCAGCTCTCCCAATTCCTGCTCTCCCCCGAGGACCTCGCCGCGCACCTCGCCCAGGCAGACGAAGCCATCAAAGAGAAGGAAGAATTGGTTAAGGCCGCAGAAGCAGAACTTGAGCGCATCCGCACAGACGACGACCGCGTCTATCAGCTCTACACCGCCGACCGCATCTCCGCCGATGAGTTCAGCAGGCGACACGATCCCTTGGAAGTACGTCGTCTCCAGCTTGAAGCTGAACTACCGCGTCTCCAAGCAGACCTTGATGTCATACGGATAGGGATAACCGCAGGAACTGCCGCACTCTCAGAAGCAAGCGACCTTGCCACCCATTGGGACGCCTTTGGTCCTGAAGAGAAACGCCGCCTCGTCGAAACCATCACCGACAAGATCGTTATCGGCAAAGACGAAGTCATTGTTAACCTTCTATTCCTTCCCGGAAGTACCGGCGAGAAGGCAACGCGGCCACATGGACACGTTGCCTTTTACCCATTCGGGATTTGGCGAATTTCCTCAGCAATTCCAATGCCCCCAGAACCGCCTTCCCCGGCAACGCTTGCCGAGCATCTAAGGTGTTGCCGGCTCAAAAGCGGACGCACGCAGGCCGCTGTTGCCCAAGAAATGGGTGTTAACATCGAGACTTTGCGCCATTGGGAACGTGGTCAGGCAGCTCCATCGGATCGGTTTTGGCCGGCCGTAGTCGCGTTCCTGGGCCAGGACCCAGCCGCGCCACCAGCCACATTCGGCGAACGTCTGCGGGCGGCACGGCGGGCGGCTGGGGTCTCAATCCGGACCCTCGCGAAAACCATCCGGTGCGACTGGGACACCGTGGCGGGGTGGGAGCGAGATTTGTCGAAACCTAACCAGTCTCAGGGGATCAAGCTTCTGGCGGTACTGGGCTGCTCAGATGCCCAAATACTACTTCACCCTAGGGGCGGCAAGGAACCACCAACCGGGCGATCGTAACAGGGTGGTCCTGGCCACGATGGCCAGGGAATAGGGTATAATTCCTTTGATGATCAAAGCGTCAGAACAAACCTCCATGGGAACCTTTGGCTGCGAGCAATCGCTTGCCGAAAAGCTCGAACGCACTGAAAATTCTCCCATGAGAGCGTCTTTGTTATTCTTGGAGGAGGACTCCCAACTCGATTATTCTCCAGTCGCACGCACCGCGTCGATACAAGAAACTCTTGGTCAGTACATGACGCCCGTGAAGGTGGCCGACTTCATAGCAAATCTGTTCCCGCAACCAAACGGCGAAGTGTATCTGCTCGATGCGGGGGCAGGAAAAGGCGCGCTGACCGACGCATTCTTGAGCCGATGGGGCAAGGAAACATTCGCGCCAATCAATGCAGATGCACATGAACTCGACGACGCGATGTTGTCTGAGCTACGCGGACGCATGGCTCAAAGCGCACGGGATAAGGGTGCTGAGTTCCGTGTGTTTGATGGCGACTTCATCGTTAATGCTACAACTATGATCCGACTTGGATCGGGGCGTCGCTACAGTCACGCGATTCTTAACCCGCCATATAAGAAGATTTCAACATCCTCAGTTCATCGAAGCTGCTTGCGGGCAATCGGGCTTGAAACGGTAAATCTGTATACCGGATTTCTTGGAGCCGCATTGGAGCTGCTGGACGATGGAGGGCAGCTTGCCGCGATAGTTCCTCGGAGTTTCTGTAATGGCCCATACTACGAGCCGTTCCGGAAATTTCTCTTCGAGCGCGCTGCGTTGCGTCACATTCATCTGTTCGAGGCAAGAAATAAAGCTTTCAAAGCAGATGCGGTGCTTCAAGAGAACATAATCGTCTTGGTGGAGCGCGACGGATCGGTTCGCGACATAACAATTTCGATGTCCACCGACGACACGTTCTCGGACTATTCGGAACTCGTTGTGTCGCATGATCGAGTTGTGCTCCCTAATGACCACGCGCAGGTCATCCATATTCCGACCTCGGATGACATCTCGATTCTTGATTCCTCTGAAGCGTTTCGCTCATCACTTGCCGACATCGGCTTGTCTGTTTCGACGGGTCCCGTTGTTGATTTCCGCATGAAAGAATGGCTCCGGGCCATGCCAGAACCTGGAGCGGTGCCGCTCCTGTATCCAGTTCATTTTTCTGGGAACCAGTTCAGTTGGCCGAAGGCAGAAAGCAAGAAGGCCAATGCACTCGTGCGGAACGCGTCAACCGAGAAGTGGTTATATCCAAACGGTTTTTATACGGTAGTGCGCCGCTTTTCCTCGAAAGAGGAGCGGCGGCGTGTCGTGGCAAGCGTGGTCGATCCCAGCCATTTTGAGCATGATGCGTTGGGCTTTGAGAACCACCTCAACGTAATCCACAGCGGACGGGCACCCATCCCAGAGGAGATCGCAAGAGGAATCGCCGTGTTTTTGAACAGCACGCCAGTGGATAGCTATTTTCGACGCTTCAACGGGCACACCCAAGTGAACGCCACTGATCTCAAAATGTTGAAATATCCAACTCGCGATGTGCTCGCTCGATGGGGCCATTTGGCGAAAGGCAGTGAAGGCCTGAGCCAAGATGACATTGACGCCATGGTTGTCGCTTCAGCATGAGCCACGAAAAAATCACAACCGCGATGACGGTCTTGCAGTCCCTTGGGCTGCCGCGTGCGCAGCTAAATGAACGTTCGGCGCTCTGCTTGCTCGCGGTTTTGGATTTAACACCTGATAGGAGTTGGGGAGATGCCTTGGCCCCGCTCATGGGAATTACGCCGATCATGGACTGGGCGGCTCGACATTATCAAAAACAATACGCTCCGAACACACGTGAGACATTTCGCCGCCAAACGTTGCATCAGTTCATGGCTGCTGGAATCGTTCTCTACAATCCCGATGAACCGACTCGTCCGGTGAATAGCCCACACGCGGTTTATCAAATCGCGCCGGATGCACTGAGCCTGATGCAAAGCGTCGGGAAGGAGGTTTGGCAAGACCGTTTAGCGGCATATCTTTCGGAGCACAAATCTCTCGCTGAACGCTACAAGCGAGATCGTGACTTGAATCGAGTTGCGGTGACCATTGCGCCCGGAACGGTGATAAACATAAGTCCGGGTGATCATAGTCTCTTGATCAAAGGCATTATCGAAGAGTTTGGATCGCGCTTCGTTCCTGCTGGCGTTCTAATTTACGCGGGCGACACCGGCGACAAGATGGGTTACTTCGACGAAGTGAGGCTCAAGGAGCTTGGCGTGGCCGTCGATCGGCATGGAAAAATGCCTGACGTTGTCATCTACTGTCCCAAGCGGAACTGGCTTCTTTTGGTTGAATCCGTAACAAGTCATGGGCCCGTCGACTCAAAGCGGCATGATGAGCTGATCTCTCTTTTTGGCGGCAGCCGCGCCGGTCTTGTGTATGTAACCGCGTTTCCATCTCGGGCG